>JAEZJL010000336.1 GCA_023415815.1 Bacillota bacterium
CCATAGCCCTGCTCCATTCCGGTATGAAGAAGTACGGGCTCTTTTCCGGCTTTGAATATATGGACATGGTGCAGGAGGTATATTTCAACTCCCTCCCCGTAATCCTCCGCAGTTCCGCTTCTTCCGAGGCCGTACAGGCGGCCAGGGCGGCGGAGGAATTCAAGGAGAGCGTTATGCGGGTCTATAAGGACCTGCCTGTGCAATTGATACACAAGGATATGCATCCGGTGAATTTGCTGCTGGACAGCGGCAACAGGCTGCTCGGCATCATCGATTTCGATTCCGCCGCAATAGGGCCGAGAGTTTTCGACCCCTGCTACTGCTCGGCCTATATGCTGATAAACGGTTACGAGGATCACGATAAAAGGCGCAGGTGGTTTACATTGCTGAAATGCCTTGTGCAGGGCTACGAAAGCGTCCAGAGCCTGGCGCCGGCCGAAAGGGAGGCCTTCTGGTGCGGCATGGAGGCCGCCCTGTTCATACTGGACGGGGTATTTTTCAAGGTAAACAATACCAAGCTAGCCGAAAAGACGCGCCAGGTGATCACCTGGGTGCGGGACAACAAGACAAAAATCACAGACATCGTCGGATCACAGTAACAAAAGGGGACATTCCTTAACGCAAAAGAGATACCCGTTAATCTGAAAGGAGTGTCCCCTTACCGCAGATACCTCTCGATAGCGTCCTCCCAATCAAGGTACAGCTCATTGTTCAATTTCCGGAGATGCCCGGCGAACCGGCCCAGGAGCTTCAGCGAGGCGAGGCCCTTGAACAGCTGGGTGGGTCTCCTTTTTTTCGTTTTAAGCGCATGCACCGGGTCTATGACCTTCAGCCTGCCGTTTTTGGCGATGAATATATGCCGCAGCGGCCAGTCGACCCTGGGAAAGCCCAGCAGCTTTATATCGGCCAGCAGGGACAGAAGCTTCAGCGTCAGCGCTTCGGTCAGATCGCCTCTGGACTTGAGGTAATCCTCCAGCGATCCGGCTCTGAAATATTCCATAATGATATAGTTCGGACCTGTTTCATAGAGCTCGGGGCTTATTCCGGATGAGTCCAGCATTTTATACGCGTCCGCTTCCCTGAGAGCCACCTCTTCCCGGGCGTAAATCTTGACGCAGACCCTGTCGGCCAGCCTGAAGACGGCGCCCTGGGAGCCTTTCCCTATCAGCGGGTAGGAGGTGGGGTTTTTTACTTTAACGATATTGCCCGGAGTTACTATAATCGATCTGAAGTTATCCATTTATTTTTTCCTCCTTCGGCCCATCCGTCCATTCCAGATACAATTCCCTGTCTATAACCTTCACGTGCGCTAAGAAGGCCTCAAGCAAGCCCATGTCCCTGAGGGATCTGAGCAGTGAAGAGGGCTTCGGGCTCCTGAGGACGAATGAGTTTACGTGATCGATCACCTTTAGCGTATTCCGGCTGCCGACAAGGATATGGCGCATTGATACGTCCAGCCTTTTGAAGCCAAGGCGTTTCATTTCCTTTACTGCGTTTACGATTTGTATCGACAGGGAGAAGGGTATACCCGCTTTTGCTTTGATATATTCATCCAGAGGCTGTCCTTTTACATATTCCATGACCAGGTAATTGCGGCCGTACTCAAAAAGCCGGGGCAGGAGCGGAGAGTGTCTGCATTTTCTGTATGCGGCGGCCTCCCGTCCGGCTTCTTTCGCATTTGCGAAAATCTTGACACAGCGGCCGGAGTCAAGCAAAAACACGGCGCCCTGGTCTCCGAGACCGATAAGCGGATATGCCGTGGGATTGCGGACCTGTACCCTGTGATTTTGTCCTTCCGTAACCTTAATATCCCTGAAATCATCCATTTTTTCAACCTTTCCGTCCGCTCCGGCAGGGCGCCGCGCCTTGCAGCCCGCTGTCAGCCCTTCTGCGGCTTCTCAAGCCTGGACAGGATTGTATGATAAATATCGCCCAGGTTTTTGAATTCGATGGCCTCTTCCATTGTAAATTCCACATTATACCTGTCCTCAAGCTTTGTGATGACCGTCCAGTGCGACAGGGAGTCCCACTCGGGCACCGTCTCCACCGTGGAATCCTCCGAAAGGTTGGCAATATCGGTTTTCAGGCTTTCAGCGATCAGTGTCAGGAATTCGTTGTCCATCGTCTGCCTCCTGCGGATTTATATTAGCCTCTATGTAATCCGGACTTACGGGGTCGGCATTCTCCGGGAGGAAATAAAGCTTTTCCCTTTCGCCGCAGGCCTCTTCGATAAACCCCGCGTTTTTATAAAAATCTTCGTTGGCGTTATTTCTGCCTGTCCGGATATATCTGGCCCTTATCCGGGTTATTCCTCTCCGCCGCAGCATCGTTACCGCCGTATAAAGGAAGGCATATTCGATGTTCCGGCCGAGCGCGCGGCAGCTGAGCAGGTAGCTGCCGATCATGGCCGCGTCCTTTTCAACGGCGGCGATCAGCACTCCTATCAGCCCCAGCTCTCCGAACCTGTCGGACGCCGAGCAGGAAAGGACGGTAAAATGGCCGGAATCCGCCATTTTTGCTATTTCAGGCTGCTGATAACGGTTTGCCGTCATATTGAACTGGTTGGTCTTATGCAGCAGCTGGACTATGCGGGGGAAGGTGAACGGATTCGCATAGCCGACGGATATCCGCGTCCCCAGGCTCTCCAGGTAGGCCCCCGGCTCTTTGAACTGCGTCCTGATGTCCTCGCGCTTTTTATTGGAGCCTATGAGTTCGTTGCGGCATATGTCTTCTTTTGTGATAGCCAGCGATTCAAAGTCCGCCAGATCCCTAAGAACGCCGGCAAATTTTGCCGAGTCCTCCGGTACGTCCGCCACCCTTACGCAGGGAAGGGAAAGCCGGATATTTTCCCGCTCGAGCGGGCTGTCGTCGAAAAATACCAGGCTGTCCAGCCCGATATTCAGCTCTTCGGCGATTTCCGCCATATTGACGGCCTTGTCCTGCCAGTTTATCCTGAGTGCTGAAAAGTGCTTTGCCCGCAGCAGCATGTAGGGATGGTTTTCCATTATCTCAAGCGCATCCTCCGGATTGTTCTTGCTGTTTACGGCAAGAAGGATACCTCTGCCGTAAAGGTTCAGTATTTCCCTCTGAAAATCGTAGAAGCTTCTGCCGGGTCCCGTCAGGTCCAGCCTAACTCCCGAAATGCCGTCCTCTCCCGCGACGCCTCCCCAGAGAGTGTTGTCGAGGTCGAGCACGAGGCATTTTTTATTTTTGGATTTGAGCGGGAGGATATATCTGAGATACTCGGCCGCCAGGAGCTGCGAGAACCGCAGGGACAGGGGGCTGCTTGCGGAGTAGAGGAGCCTTTTGTCCAGCGCCCTCATATGGCCGTAATATGCGCACAGGCCGTTATAATCGAATATATATGTATTTTCCCCTGAGCCCGCCAGCTTCTCCAGCCGGGAATTCAGCTCCGAAACCATCTGCTTCAGTCCGGGGGCCGATTTTCCGTCCAGGATCCCGAGAGGGGAATGATATGGGACACGAAAATTGTTGATGATGATCTTTGCTCCCGTATGCGAGCCAATCGCATGGACGACGTCCGATATCCGGCCCGCTGCTTCGCTGATGAGCTCTTCCTTCTCGCCGCCGCTTTTTTGAAGAGTCCTGAATTCATACCATCCGGGGAACAGCAGCTCCCCTTCGAGAAACAGTATTATCAGCTCCGGCTTTCCGGCATACAGTCCGCTTTGTCCGGAAAGGACCTCCTGGTTGTACTGGTTGAACGGCGAATCGTATATTTCAGCGCTCAGTCCGTATGCTTCGCACTGTTCCCTGAGGTACCGGCCCAGATAGTCGGTGGTGCAGTTGCCCAGAAGGGCTATATTGATCGAATCAGGCGTCATCGGCTGTCACCTCCATAATTCATACAGATACCTTCGAGGTGCATTTAGCGGCGAGGACTCCTTCATGGGTCCGGATTTCGAATTTCAGCGTGAGGATGTTCAGCTTCAAGGCATTTTCATTGTTTTTATCCACCACCCGGCCCGATATCCGGATGGTGTCGCCGACTCTGACGGGGGTTATGAAATCTATTTTGTGGGAAAGGCAGATGGAGCCTTCTCCCGGAAACTGCATACCGATAATGCCTGATATGAACGAAGCGGTCAGCAGCCCGTGGACGCTCCTGGAGCCCAGACCTCTTGACCTGCAGTATTCGTCGTCCATATGGACCGGATTGTAGTCGCCGGTGAAATCGGCGAACAGCTGGACCATTGCGGAGGTGACTGTTTTTTCCATGGAAATGCCGTCGCCGACGCTTATGCTCTCAAATCTGGATAAATGCACAAATGTCCCACCTATTTAAAATCCTTATATATTGTATTATGCTTATTACATTTATGTTAATGATTAATGGTGTTGAAAGAGCCTGTACCGCGGCTGCGGACAGGCTACCTTTTATCGATGTTTTTCAGATATTCATAGGTGATTTGTGAAAACCCGGTGCCCGGGATGATGGGCTGGTCGGGTTTTACACAGGCGTTCGGGGCCGGGCTCGCGGCTTTTTCTTTTGAAGCCGCGTCGCCGGAGGGCCCTGCGGGCTCCGCCGCCCTGTCCGGCACGGCCTTTGTCTGGCGCGTCGCCGCTTCCAGCCTCTCCAGCCTCTCGGACATCAGCTTTATATTTTTAGTTATTTCATATAGGCCGGTTGAAATTGCATTCAATTTGCCCAGCATTACACTCTCGAATTCATCCATGGATGCGCTGTCCTCCTTTTTGTCGTTGAAATCATTGATAAACGCCGGCCTGAAGCCGTCGGATATATTTGCGGGCACCTCGGTGCATCCGTTATACAGGCCGTCTTCGGGGTAATTCGTCAAAAATTTTATTAGATGGATCACCTCGTTTTCGGAAAAACTGTACCTGTCCGGCTTACTCCAGGTGGCGCCGCTGTCTGAGGAGGTGCAGTATAATATGCGGTCTTCCCTGACCCAGTAAACGACCAGCCTGCTTCCCAGACTTATTATCGACGAGATAGCGAAAGAGTAAGGCGACGAGGCCAGCACCGTTTCAAAGCAGCCGCTTTCGCCGCGGCGGGCTCTGGTGTAGACCAGCTCGAATTTGTGCTCGCTGCTTCTTTGCGTACAGATATGCAGATTTGAACGGCTGTCGGCCGCCGCAGAAAGAAGCAGCTCCCCGTTTATGCCCGATGGGCTGTCCAGGGCTATGAAATCGCTAAGTGACTCCCCGCCGTCTTTAAGTATCCTGTAGCCCGGCCTGTTCTGCTTTTCCGGGGACTTTATATAGAGCACATAAAGATCTCCTCCGGCTCCGCTTACGACGATATAGGCCTTTGAGGTCCTGCCTACGTAGTCTATCGCTTTGAGGGGGGTCAAACCGCCGCCGCCGGACTGCCGGCAGACGAGGGCTCTTTTCCCGTGTATGTCGGTCACATAAAAGAAGCAGATATTGCCCGACGCCGAGCATATATGCGGATATTTGCCGCGGGCCTCGCGGTCGGTATTTTCCGATACCGGCTGTACCTTCCAGGAGCCGTTTTCACCTGTGATATACAGAAGATCGCCCTGTTCGTCCTGGCAGAGTATGTGTACCGTGTCCGAGCCGTCGAGGTGCGCGCTGAAGCCGGGCAGGGCGGTCTTGAAAATGACCTCGGCCGGAATCCATGGCCCCGCCGCGCCCGGTCTGCCGGCGCAGAGCCCGGCATAGGGCTTGTGGTATATGCTTATAAGCTGGCCCGTGGACGTTTTCAATATGTACTGGTTTTTATTTATTAGAAACACTCATACCGCCTCTTTTCTCACATTATATTTCGAACCGGACGGAACTGTTCACGGATTCATGCATTATTCCTTTTTTCTCAGGTTTTTCAGGTATTCCGGCGTGACGCCCGTAAAGCCGTGCCCCGGCATGAGGGAGGACGCCGCGCCGGCCCCGGCTTCAACGGCGCTGTCGGGCCGCCTGTCGGCGGCGGGGCCTGAAGACCTGCTTTTCTTTTCGGGTCGGACCGCGCTTGCTTTTTCCAGCGACTCCAGCCTTGCGTCCAGCGTCTCGAGTTTTCTGCCGATATCGCCCACTGACTGCCTCAGAAGCTCCATGCCGTGCGTGCTTTGCCCCAGCAGCCGGCTGATCAGCTCCCTCAGCTCGTCAGTGATCAGATGGCTTGGCCTGGGATAAAAATCGTTTAAAAAAGCAAGCTGAAAACCGGCTCCGATTTTGCCCGGAAGGGGGTTTATGCAGGAGCCCTCGTATTCCCCGTGCATATTGGACCTGTACGATATGCAGCACAGAGGGGCGGAATCCTTGAATTCATATGTCTCCCGTTTTCCCCAGGTCAGGCCGTTATCGACCGAAAGCCTGTAATAGATGCTGTTTTCCATAAACCAATAGAGGATTATGCAGTTTTCCAACGCCGTCACGGAGGAGTTGCAAAAAGGGTATTTGTCGTGCGACCAGATGATATGGTCAACCCATTTGTCTTCGTCGAAGCGCTTTACCGTGCATATTAGCTCATACCCCTGAGGGCTGTCCGTCTGCCTGAGAATGTATATATTGTCCTGGCAATCTACCGCCGCGGACAGGAGGCCGCTGTTTTCCCCGCAGTATGCCGCCTGGCTGAAATCGCTCCATGTACCGGTACCGGACAGAAATTTTTTGTACCCCGTGACGTACGTGCCGTCCGCCTTTTTATTATAGAACAGGTATGGATTCTGCCTGCCGTCCGTAACCGCGATATACGGCGCCTTTGTGTAAATTGCGTCGCCGATGGATTCCTGCTGCACAGGACTGTCCGCACCGTCCAGGCTGTGGACGGCGATACGGCAGTCCGAGGCGTCGCCTGTAATATGGAAGAGCATTACCTTTCCGTCCGCCTGCAATATCTCCGGAAACATATTCGGTATATTGCCCGCCGCTTCGCTTTCTATTATTTGCACAAGCCTTTCCTGGCCGCTTTTCAATTGGATATGGACGATGTTTTTCGAATGATCCTGACAGAGGATATGTATATCGTCCTTACTGTCGATGCATGCGCTGAAAAATTGATGTGCGTCCCTGCGGAGAGGCAGCGCCCCTCCCCAGAAATTCTCCCTGAGCCTGACGTCCGGCTGGGGCGGATCACACCCTATCCGCTCCCTGTTCAGACAGCTCAGGACGATTTCATTATTGCGCGTTAAGCTTATCTTATAAACCTTTCCGCACGCCTTCTTAAGAATAAACACTCTTTTACCTATATCAAACATACTCTGCCCCCCCAACAAAAGCTCACAGTATATTACTATTTTCCCGCAGGCAAATTTATGGCATATACAAGCTTATCTGGTGATATTTTGGTATTCATCCTCATACAAATAAATGATTGTAATTTTAGAGGTGAAATATATGTCGGTTGGCAAATCGGTGCAGTCGTCAAGTCTCGCGGAGGTCCTGGACCGGATACTTGACAAGGGTCTGGTAATAGACATCTGGGCGCGGGTTTCACTGGTGGGGATCGAGCTTGTCACGATAGAGGCGAGGATTGTCGTGGCGAGCGTTGAGAAGTTCCTGATTTATGCCGAAGCCATGGGACAGACGATACCCGGTAAAATGCCGGCGCTGTAGATAAGGAGGGATGTTATGAATATCAAGGTGCTGTCACAAAACGTTAAGAATTTCCTTTTTGAAATGTTCGGCAAGGAGGCGGATATAATCATGGTGGTGCCTGCCGACGAGGAATGGAAGGTAACTGCCGAAATGGTTATGGACGAGGAATATACGATGAAGCGCGGAAGAAGCGACCTGCTTTACGTTTTTGAAGTCATGGCGGATTCGAACCTCAACATATTGTCGTATCAAAGGGTCCGCATAAGGGAGAGGGGAAAAATCGAAGATGAGAGAGGAATATAGGATATGGAAGAGATTACGGTAGTGGACCTCAAGCCGAAGCAAAGCTTTGTGGAATCCGAAAAAATCAAGGATATAGTCACACGGGCTGTGGCTTATATGAACGCGGGCTTTCCCGTGCACTTCAAAGGGCCCGCAGGTACGGGGAAAACAACGCTTGCGATGCACCTGGCGCATATTTTCGACCAGCCGACGGTCATGATTTTCGGAAGCGATGAGATACGCTCAACCGACTTTGTGGGCGGCCAGTTCGGGTATCGTAAGAAGGTGGTTATAGACAACTATATTCATTCGGTCGTAAAGACCGATGAGACGGCGGAGCAGCAGTGGATCGACGGAAGGCTGGTCACCGCCTGCAAAGAGGGCTACATCCTGATTTACGACGAGTTCAGCCGCTCCACGCCCGAGACGAACAATATCCTGCTGTCGGTCCTCGAGGAAAAAGTGCTTGAGCTCCCCATCAACAGGACAGGCGAAACCTATATCAGGGTCCATCCCGACTTTAAAGCCATTTTCACGAGCAATCCCGAAAAATATGCCGGAGTATACAACACCCAGGAGGCCTTGCTTGACAGGATGATTACCATCGGCCTGGAGCACTGGGACAGGGATACCGAGATAAGGATCACCACCTCGCAGAGCGGCCTTAATGCCGAGGATACCAGGAAAACGGTGGATATCGTCCGAAGCTACAGGAAAAAGGTCAACGGCAATGTTTCGATACGCGCCGCCATTATGATTGCAAAGGTCGTGCAGGTATTGAACATTCCGGTAATTCCCGATAATGAAATGTTTATAAAAGTGTGCGAAGACGTCCTCGGAGGCAGGGGAGGCGCGGAACCGGCGGAGGCTCCCGCAGGCGCCCAGGCAAGGAGCCAGGCGGCTCCCGCCAGCGTCGAACAGATTGTCCGCAATGCCATTCCCAGGATGGGCTGAAGGGGGAAAGACGATGCGCTATAAGACAAACCAATCCATTTATTCGAGACCCTCAACTTATGGCGGGACAAAGGATACCTACCTGAGGGCTTTCCTGCTCACCAATGAATTATCGCGGCTGGAGCATGAAAAGAAGATGGCTGCGGTGAAGATGTCCACGCTGGAGAAGAGGATGGAAGAAGTGCGCGATGAGATACGCGATATCAATGCGACTATAGGAAGGACAAAGGATACTCCCGCCAGAGAGCCGTCAGGGCATAAGCCCATAAAGCGGCATGTAACCATGGAATATTGAGCGCGAGGTGAGGTCATGGGGAGCAACCGGGATCAGGGAGGCCTTTCAGGCCTGGGGGATATTATAAGGGGATTCGGCAAGCTGCTGGGCGGCATTACCGATATCGTGGAAAAGGACGGCTTCACCAGGAATTTTTCCGGTGACCTGCTCAGCTCTAAAAATCAGGCCGGATTGAACGGGAAGTATGACTTTTCCGTTAAGCTGGGCCTGGATAAGGGTGATGTCCCCGGTTCCCTTTCAAAGAGCGGAGGCCTTGTTCCGCAAACGGATATCTACAGGGACACGGACAGAATTACCGTAATACTCGATCTGCCGGGCGCGGATAAGGCTTCGCTTAAACTCCGGATCGACGGAGACACCTTGTACATCGATGCGGCCGGAAAAGCGGCCTCCTACCACAAGGAAATCGGACTTGAGGGCTTCAGCGCCTCTGCGGACGATATCGCCGTTTCGGAGAATAACGGCGTTTACAAGATACTGCTTAAAGCGGCATGCTGTGACCATGACGAAGGATGAAGAGGGGGTTCCGGATTAAGACGCAGGGTATGGGATAATGAAGATATATACAGGACGCAGGTACCGCTTAAGTCAGACGCGGAACTGACGCATATCCCGATAGGAGGATGAAAGCCTGATGAATAACGGTAAATATATTTATTGCTTTGTTGACGGAAGAGTTGAAGGGGATCACGACCTCAGGGGGATGGGCGGCCACGGCGGGGTCTATTTCATAAATAACGAAGGAATCACGGTGGTAGTAAGCGATGTGCCGTATAAGGTATATGAGCCCAGCAGGGAAAACGCCATGACCCATGAGAAAATCATACAGCATTTCATGAAGGATTATAACCTGGTGCCCTGCAGCTTCGGCAATGTTTTTAAAAGCAAGGACGACCTCCTTAAGTTTATGCTGAAGGCTGGCGGGCAGATCGAGGAGAACCTGGAGAAGGTAAGGAATAAAATGGAGGTAGGCCTGCGCGTATTCTGGAAAAAACCGGTCTTCTCAGAGGAAGTGGAGACAAGGCATATAAAAGAGTTTAAAGAGGATCTGATGAAGCGGGCCGACTCGGAAACCTATTATTCGAGAATCGAGTTCGGCAAGATGGTGGAGGAGCAGGTAAACAGGCTCAGGGAGCATTACGCGGCGAGTATATTCGACCCCCTGGCAAAGTACGCGATCGACGCAAGGCTGAACGACGCCTCAAATCCTTTGATGGTATTGAACGCGGCTTTTTTGATCCAGAACTCCAAGGAGCATGAGTTTGACGGCTATGTGGACACGGTTATGAAGAAATATGCCGACCGGCTTGATTTCAGTTATTCCGGACCATGGCCGCCTTACAATTTTACAAGTATCAATGCAAAAGCCTAGGGAAAAGGTCTGGTAGCATATATGTTCATTTTAAAAAGTCTTTACGATTTTCTTGAAAAAATAACGGAATACGCGCTGAACGAGCTTTATGACGAGCAGGAGATAAAGCGCAGGATCATGGAACTGGCCGTACGGTATGAACTGAACGAGATCGGCGAGGAAGAATACGACGCTATGGAACAGAAGCTGCTCGCGCAGCTGAAGGCCGCAAGGGAATACAATGAGAGGAAAAGAGCGGAGGAAGCTGACGAGGAAATGGAAGAGGGAGAGGAAGAAGAGGAAGTAGAGGAAGAGGCCCGGGAAGACGGCGAAGAAGAGCCGGATGAGGAGACGGAGGACGAAGGCGGCGAATGAGGAATCGGGTCTGAAAGGAAGGATTGCCGATAAACGGGGCTTTCCTTAAAGGAAAGCTAAAAGCAAAGGCATGGATATTAAGAGGCAATATCCTCATTATTCATTTATTTTCAATGGACCATGGGAGACCTACGGCTTTCGGATATGAAAAAGCGAGAAAAGTGGGTAATGAGATCATATATGACGGGAAGCATACGAAATTGTAAGGCGAAGAAGCCCGGACGGGAAGCAGAGGCGCCAGGCATTTGGAGGTGGACGGCAAAAAGGTGGAACAGGGCTTCGCAAAGCTGGTGCTCACACCTGTGGAGCTTGTCCGCAGGCTTATGGAAAAGCAGGCGCTGAGAATGACAGAAAAACAATGCACCACGGAAAAGCAGATTCAAGGGCCCGGCACTGCCTTTATGAAGCCGGAGGATTAAATGCAGGACCATAAAGGGGTTTTTGGCCTGAAGGACGAGGAGCCGAATTTGAATCCGAATTACCTGGGCTCTTGATGTAAGGAGGTATCGGCATGGCAATACAAAAAGCTACGGAAGGGTCAAGCCTTGGAGAAATACTGGAAAAGATACTGGACAGAGGAGTTGTAATAGCCGGAGATATTTCCATCTCTTTGGCGGACGTAGAGCTTTTATCCATAAAAATCAGGCTGGTGATAGCTTCCGTCGATAAGGCTATGGAGATGGGCATCAACTGGTGGAAAAACGACCCCTACCTGTCCTCCGAGGCAGTGAAAAGCCATCAGGCCGAGCTTGAGGAGGAAAACAGGAGGTTGAAGGAGGCTATCCGGAAAATGCAGTACTGACCCGAAATATCTTTATGAATCAGGCACCGAATATTACCCCTCACATATTATAGCTAATGAAATAAGAACCGAAATTAAATATAATAGGGGGGTAATTTCATGGCAGTCAGACATTCTGTTGAATCTTCAAGCCTTGCGGAGGTGCTTGATAGGATACTTGAAAAAGGTATAGTCATCGATATCTTTTTGCGCGTATCCCTGGTAGGTATAGAGTTATTGGCAATAGACGGAAGAATTGTCATTGCCGGTGTTGAAACATGGCTGGTCTATGCCCGCGCCGTCGGTTTGACCGAGTACCATCACGACTAGAAAATATAGAAAAGCAGGCCCTGCAAATTATTGCCGTCCCGTCGGTCATAGCCCCGCATAGGCTATTTCGGCCGGCAGTATCGCCGCAGCCGTTGCCGACAAGGCAGGGGCGGGTCCCGTACCGCCCGGATTTATTGCAAAAACATACCCTGAATAAGGGTCCGTTGTATGCGTGAGCGCTGAATTTCGGACCCCTATTCGGAGTATTACCTTTATTCTTCCCTATGGTGTTTTTCTGTCAGCCCCACAGCCGCAGCATAACATAACCAGGTCTCAACACCTGCAATTACGATCCTCGTATCAAGAGCAAGCAGCTCGATACCTAATAAGGATACAACGAGGAATACATCGATAACAATACCCTTTTCAAGTATCCTGTCCAATACCTCGGCCAAGCTGGAAGCCTCAACCGAATGTCTAACTGCCATAATATTCACATCCTTTCAACCTTAATGGCTCTTTCTAGTGATATTATATGAATCAGTCACCGAAGTGTGATTGACATAAATGAAATAATTTTATAATTATGGGTAGAAATATTAACGGCCAGACATAAACAAAACCCTGTTTTACATATAGTTATTACTGGGGATGAGAAAAGTGGATGAATTATGGGAAAAACCGGACCGTTACGAGCTTGAGATCCATACGGAGATCGTAACGGGCAAGTGCCGGCTTCCCGGCATGATGCTTCACAGCGGCAGCATATCGGGGCTTGCGGCTGAAGGACATTATCTCTCGAAAATACCATACTTCGAGTTACTTAATCTTGCTGCGGACACACGGATGATCATAAACGGAATCGCCGTATCGATCTGTTTTGACCTCGTATTTCTTTATGAATACCGCAATTGCGAAAAAAGCGGCGGCCGGTACAATATATATACGGAGAAGATACAAAAAACGTTTGTAGTGGATAAAAAGGATTTCACCGGGTTCTATGATCCCAGGGGCGGCAGCAGGTGCCAGTGCCTGGTAAAAAACGTAAAGCATGCGCTGGATTATGATTTTGACATTTCCAGTCTCGGTATTTCGATATTTGCAGATATCGAATGCCTTATTCTTGAAGCCGGAACGGTCGAAGTCGCCGATGCCTGCCCGGGTCCGGCGGAAGCGGAGGGACGGGGCCGCTGCGCGGAGGGTATTTCGATATATTTTGATGAAATTGCGCAGACCCTGCATCAGTTGGACCGGAGAGAGGGAAATTGTGAAATCCGTCTGAATAAACCGCCGGATGAAGGTAAATAACCGCATAGCACCTTCACCTTTTTTTACGGCCCGGCATATATTGGTAATGTTAAAAACCGAAAGGAGATTGAGAAAGGATGTATGATGAAAAAGCACTTTTAAAGCAGGATGATATTACGGAAAAAATCGGGATTTACGTTAAAAGAATACTTGCTAAATACTCAATGCCGGAGTGCCAGGTGCTGTTCCAGGAGAAGTGCGATCAGGTCACTGGAGCACGCATGGGCGTGAAGGAGCCGCTGAAGCTTTTTATACACAATGCCGGGGAAAACGGCGAGAATCCCATTCAGGGAGTAAGCGAAGTGATCATGAGCGTTACCGAGCCCCCTACGAATGTAATTATTACAAACAACAAGTCGAGAGTCAAAATCGTATTCAAGGTATTTTTGCTCGCCAAATACCAGGATACGGCTGCTCCGAGCCTGATAATACTTCCCGATGACCTCGGGGAAAAATGCTATACCTCGGTCGACCTGACGACGCCCCAGCACAAGGATCATGACCAGCCGCGCGAGACGCTGCAGATCTCCGACGGCAACTTCCTGTACATAGCCGACATTCCCCTGGCGGAATTCGACAACCAGCTGACCCCCTACCAGATGCATGATCCCACGCTCCAGCCGTATGTGGTGCTTAAGAACTTTTCCTGGTCTATCGATGTGGACGACGTAGTGCGCAACGGCACAGGAAGCCTGGCTACCGGCACGGTGCTCTCCGTATATCAGGACGTCCTGAACAAAATAAGCATCGACCAGGATCTGGAGATCAACGGAGTCCCCAAATTGTACTGATACAATACGAAAATAGAAGCCTTGTGAGAAGTAATATTAAATGAATGCCGGGAAAACCGTTATGGTTTTCCCGGCATTTTCATACCTGCACATTTCCGCCCGGACCGGCTTCGTTGGGAATTTGAACCTCGTTGTTATTGCCGTTTGTGAGCACGATGTTTTTTTCGATTTGTTTGTTGAGGTTGGTTGCAATCAACACCACAATGTCCTTTACCAGTGTAATTACATCAACATTGGTTATACCCTCCGGCATGCTATCACCTCCTTTCGGTGGTATGTATGCCGGGCTTATATTCATTTCAATGAAACGGTATTCTTGTTTCCGTTGGAAAGAATATTATTGATATTGATGATAAACACCGGGATTTTAATCACCAGCCCGTCTCTGTGCCGCGCTTGCGGCAGGTTTTCCAGCACCTGCTCTATCTTTGCCGAGACCTCCTTGTCAAGCGGTATATCCTCCAGCGACCCCTCTGTGACGGAGACCTCCCCGGGCGTCAGCATGAGCTCGTTGCTGTTGCCGTTCACGTTATAGACGCATATTTTTATGACATTGCCGGGGTCATCCTCCGCCTCTCTGTCCGGAGCACCGCTTGCGCTTACGGATGGACGGCTTATAATGACCCGGGACGCGCTCAGCTTTTTAAGGCTTTCCCTGCATAGGTCCTTGTCGTGAAGCACCTCCTGCTTTATATCCTTGCAGTAGCTTTTTAGTGTCTGTATATATCCGGAAGACGATCTTTGGTAGGACTCGGGCTTATCACAGCCCTGAACGTTTATCAAGATGCAGCACCCCTTGCCGGAAGATTTGGTTTACTATAATATTATATTTATGTCAACCAATCCGGTACCATATCATTCTGCATTTATAATAAAATTTTTTTGCATGCGGGTGTTGATGCCATTCACTTCAGCTCGCAATAGCCTGCCAGCTTTTGTATGCTCCTCTGGAGGGCGTCCTTGGAGCTTCCCCACGGGGCGTCCTTATACCGGTAATCGAATTTTTTCGTGAACCACGCTACCTCCTGCTCAAGCTTCTCCAGGCCGGCGAGCTGCATCTTGAGAAGCTTGTCCGCAAAGACCGCGGCATCGGCCTGCTTCAGGTATTTCTTCGCAGACTCGAGCAGCTGCCTGAAATGTATAAGGCAGAAACCCTTCCTGCTGTCGAAGAGCTGCCTGAAATCTGCCTCTTTGCTCCAGAGGTACATAATGACGTCCATGTACCTGTCCATCGTGAATTCGAGCTTGCCGCATATGGCGCAGCTGCCCTCGAGCTCCGTCAGAACCTCGATGAGGCCGTCTATGAATTTTGCAGGCTCGGAGGCTCTGGAGGAAAGCTTCGAGGCAAGGCTTTTTATGACGGAGGCCCCGGAGCCGGCGGCGCTCCCGCCCTGTCCCGCCTGCCTGGCCAGCCTGCCGGTCTGCTCCTGCAGGTGGGTATCGATTACCAGCCCCAGCCCCAGCCTGTTTTCCTGTCTGTTGTAAAGCAGCTCGAAATGCCTGCGGCAGAAGCCCTTTGCGTTTGTGACCATCCTGCAGTCGGGCTCCATGAGAGAGGGTCCCAGAAAATAATCCACGTATTCCTGCTCAAGCTTTTTTTGAAGCAGGCACAGAGGGCATTCGCATTCTTCGGAAAAGGCCTCGGTAACCGGGATTGTGTATATTTTCTCCTTCATAGCGGCTCCTTTTCATATGTCGTTTTTTGTTAAGATGCGCAGACGCTTTTAATCTGGTACAATAGATATTATAGATTATAACACAAAAGACGTCATGGGAGACATACCTATGGAATACAGGGGTTACGATGTAAGCGTGAAAGGCGGTTCCGTCCTTATAAACGGAGTAAGGGACTTCGATACGGCGCACACCTTTGACTGCGGCCAGTGCTTCCGCTGGGTCGGGGAAGGGGACGGAAGCTATACGGGGATCGTCAGGGGAAGGGTGGCCAATATTTCATGCAGGGACGAAGTTGTTGAAATCAGGAATTCCAGCTTCGAGGACTTCAAGGAGGTCTGGTTCGATTACCTGGACCTGGGCAGGGACTATACCAGGGTCAAGGAAATCATATCGCGGGACGATACGATGGGGAACGCGGTCGCCTTTGGAAACGGGATCAGACTGCTTCAGCAGGATCTGTGGGAAACCCTTGTATCGTTCATAATATCTGCCAACAACAGGATCCCCATGATTAAAAAGGTTGTGTCCGCCATCTCCGAGGCATACGGCGAAGAGATCAGGTACGGCGGCCGCAGCTGGTATTCCTTCCCCCGACCGGAGAAGCTTTCCGGCTGCAGTCTGAGCAGCCTGGAGCTGTGCAAGGCGGGCTTCAGGTGCAAATATATACTGGAAACGGCAAGGCTTGTCGCAAGCGGCGAATTCGACCTGGGGAAGCTCAGAACGCAGGACCGGGAGGAAGCGAGAAGGCTGCTGGTGCAGCTTCCGGGCGTAGGCTACAAGGTCGCCGACTGCACTCTTCTTTTCAGCGGGATCAGGCCGGACGTCTTTCCGACCGACGTCTGGGTGAAGAGGGT
>JAEZJL010000348.1 GCA_023415815.1 Bacillota bacterium
TGCGGCCAGGGCGGCAACGGCTTCCTGGCGGGCGGAAAATATATAGTAACCTGGGCTCTGGGACATCTTGTCACTCTTGCGGAGCCCGAGGCTTATGGCGAAAAGTACAAGACCTGGAGCATCGAAAGCCTTCCGATGCTGCCCTCAAAGATGCAGCTCGTGGTGATAAAGGAAACCGCAAGGCAGTTTAATATTGTAAAAGGCCTCTTGCACAGGGAGGATATCGACGAGCTGGTCATAGCCACCGACGCCGGACGCGAGGGCGAGCTGGTCGCCAGGTGGATCATCGCGAAGGCGGGCTTCAACAAGCCCTTAAAAAGGCTCTGGATCTCATCGCAGACCGACAGGGCCATCAAGGAAGGCTTTGCCGCCCTGAAGCCGGGGAGGGAATACGAGAATTTATACAGGTCTGCGGAGTGCAGGGCGGAGGCCGACTGGCTGATAGGCCTGAATACGACGAGGGCGCTGACCTGCAAGTACAATGCACAGCTCTCCGCAGGCAGGGTGCAGACGCCGACACTCGCAATGATCGTGCAGCGCGAAAACGAGATAAGGAAGTTCGTACCCAGGGATTACTGGACCATAAGGGCAAACCTGAACGGCTTCAGCATGCAGTGGCAGGACTCTGCGAGCGGCCAGACCCGCATATTCGACCGGCAGCAGGCGGAAAAGGTGCTGGAAAAGGTAAAGGGGCAGACCGGAGAGATAACGTCGGTCAAAAAGGAGGCCAAGTCGGAGCAGCCTCCCCTGGCCTATGACCTTACCGAGCTGCAGAGGGACGCAAACAAAAGGTATGGCTATTCCGCAAAGCAGACTCTCGGCATCATGCAGAGCCTGTACGAGACCCACAAAATAGTTACCTATCCAAGGACGGATTCCAGATACATTACAAGCGATATCGTCGCCACCCTTCCGGAGCGCCTGAAGAGCATAGCCACAGGGCCTTACGCGGAGGCTGCCCGGGCTTTGCTGCGGACCGGCGTCAAGGCTACGAAAAGATTAGTGGACAACAGCAAGGTCACCGACCACCATGCCATCATACCGACCGAGCAGTATGCCAATCTCGGCGAGCTCAATTCCGAGGAGCGCAGCATCTTCGACCTGATAGCAAAAAGGTTCATAGCGGTGCTGAGTCCCGCTTTTGAATATGAACAGACCACCGTGAACATGGTTGCAGGAGGAGAGCTCTTCACCGCAGCCGGCAGGATCGTAAGGTCAAAGGGCTGGAAGGCCGTCTATGAAGGCCAGAAGGCAGACGCCGACGAAGCCGGCGAGGAGCAGGAGCAAAGCCTGCCCGAACTAAAAAAGGGCGACAAGCTGAAGCCCGCATCCTTTCAGCTGGTAAACGGTAAAACCAAGCCCCCGGCGAGATATACGGAGGCGACCCTTCTGACCGCCATGGAGCACCCGGGAAAATTCATAGAGGACGACGCCCTGCGCGAAGCCATGGATAAAACAAGCGGCCTGGGGACTCCGGCAACGAGGGCGGACATAATAGAGAAGCTCTTCAATTCATTTTACATGGAAAGAAGGGGCAAGGAGATCCATCCCACCTCGAAGGGCATCCAGCTTGTGGATCTGGTCCCCGGGGATCTGAAGTCACCCGAGCTGACTGCGGTATGGGAGCAGAAGCTGACGTCCATCAGCAGGGGAAAGGCCGGAGCCACGGAATTTATAAATGACATGAAGGGGTACGCGGGGAAGCTCGTGTCCAATGTCATTGCCAGCTCAGAGACCTACAGGCATGACAACCTGACAAGGGAGAAGTGCCCCGAGTGCGGGAAATACCTGCTTGAGGTAAATGGAAAAAAGGGAAAGATGCTTGTCTGCCAGGACAGGGAATGCGGCTACAGGAAGGGGCTTTCACAGGTTTCAAACGCCAGGTGCCCGGAGTGCCACAAGAAGATGGAGATCAGGGGCGAAGGCGAAAACAAGGGCTTTTTCTGCACCTGCGGGTACAGGGAGAAGCTGGAGGCGTTCAACAAGCGCAAGGGCGAACAGGTGAACAAGCGTGAGGTCAGCAGGATACTGGAGCAGCAGAACGAGGATGAGCCCATCAATTCCGCGCTTGCCGAAGCGCTGGCGAAGTGGAAGAAATAAGAAAGAGCGAAGAGCGCAAAATGGACAATATCAAGCTAGCAAAAACAGTCATTATAACGGGAGCGTCCAGGGGCATCGGAAGGACGACGGCGGCATTGTTTGCTTTGAAGGGCTATAATGTGCTCATCAATTACTTCCGCTCCGTGGAGGAAGCCTCCGGGCTGTGCGAAAGGCTGAAGGCAAAGGGACTTTCGGCGGAGCTGTTTAAAGCGGACGTCTCGGAGCGCGGACAGGTCGATTTGATGACGGAGTACTGCGTCGGCCGGTTCGGCGGGATCGACATACTCATCAACAACGCCGGCATGTCGCAGACGAAAATGTTCAACGACATATCCGAACAGGAATGGGACGGGATGATCGGTGTGAATTTAAAAGGAGTCTTCAATTGCTCGCAAAGCGTGCTAAAACACATGATAAGCCGCAAGAGCGGGAGGATAATCAATATATCCTCCGTATGGGGCATGACCGGCGCGTCCTGCGAGGTGCATTATTCCGCCGCGAAGGCTGGGGTCATCGGATTTACGAAGGCGCTCGCCAAAGAGCTGGGCCCGTCGAACATACAGGTGAACTGCATTGCCCCCGGCGTTGTCAAAACCGGTATGCTTGATTCCTTTTCGGAGGAGGAGCTTGATGCCTTAAGGGAGGCGACCCCCCTCATGAGGCTGGGAAGGCCGAGGGACATCGCCGGCTGCGCACTGTTCCTTGCCTCCGAGGATGCAGGCTTTATCACGGGGCAGGTAATAAGCCCCAACGGAGGGTTTGTCATTTAATCACACAAACCTGAGGTTTATGCTGTTTTTCTTGACATTTTTAAGCCCAATATGATATATTTGACAGGAAATATGTCCGGAAAATTTTACTTCCGACTCAATGCGATAAAAACCGACCACGAAGGGATGCCGTAAAGCGGCGCGATTCGTGGTTTTTTTGCAGGCCGGCCGCAAAAGCCCGCTGAGAGGCGGGCGGGGGTGCGGGACGGATTCCGTAATTATAAGGGAGGTATTGTCGATGCTCGATTTTAGGTTTTATCTGCCTACGCAAATATTGTTTGGAAGAAATACCATTGCAAAGCTGCCTGAGAGTATCAGGAATAATGGAGGCACAAAGCTTCTTCTCGTATACGGGAAGGGAAGCATCAAAAAGAATGGCCTTTATGACGAGGTCGTTTCCGGATTGAGGGAAAACGGGATAGAATTCGTCGAGCTGCCCGGAGTGGATCCGAATCCGAGAATATCCACTGTCAGAGAGGGCGCAAGGCTCTGCAGGCAGCACGGCCTGGACTTTATACTTGCGGTGGGCGGAGGAAGCGTCATCGACTGCTCCAAGTGTATTGCGGCAGCAGCCCTGTATGATGGCGACCCCTGGGATTTTTGTTCGTATAAGGCCGGGGTCTCAAAGGCCTTGCCGGTCGGCTCGGTACTCACCATTGCGGCGACCGGCTCGGAGATGAATGACGGGGGCGTCATTACAAACGAGGACACAAAGGAAAAGCGCGGCATGGGAAGCAGCCTGCTCTTCCCGAAGTTCTCCATACTTGATCCGTCGTATACCTTTACAGTCTCCAGGGAGCAGACAGCCGCAGGCGTATGTGACATCATGGTTCACGTATTCGAGTTTTACTTCAGCCATGCAAGGTCGTCCTACCTGCAGAACAGAATTTCAGAGGCTATTCTTAAGACCTGCATAAAATACGGCCCCGTCGCGTGCAGCTCCCCGGAGGATTACGAGGCAAGGGCCAATCTGATGTGGGCTAGCAGCATGGCGCTCAACGGGGTCATATGCGAGGGGCTTGTCTTCGACGGCTTCAATCACCTTACAGAGCATGCGGTCAGCGCCATATACGACCTGACGCACGGCGTCGGGCTTTCCATATTGCTCACGCACTGGATGGAGTATGTGCTTGGGGAGGATACGCTGGATAAGTTTACGGAGTATTCGAGGAATGTATGGGGCATCTCCGGGGACGGCATGGACGCGGCAAGAAAGGGAATACATAAAACGAGGGACTTCCTCAGGAGCCTGGGGCTTCCGACAAGCTTCAGGGAGGCGGGCATCGGCGCCGAACACTTTGACGAAATAGTTGACAAGGCGTTTATCTGGGGAGATGCGCTCGGCCAGTTTAAAAAGCTTTCCAGGCAGGACGCCCTGAATATACTGAATGCGGCGCTGTAGCATGCATCGGAATCGCCGTATACAGCGGGTATCCGGTTGCCCCTTTCTCGGGAGAACAATGCCCCGGAAGGACGGGCCTGTGCGGTTCAAGCCCGTACATTAAGGGCTGCCCTGCAAGCTGACTGCTGTATTGCGCACAGTATGCCGTAACCGTACACGGTGCATCTTCCCATCCGGTATTATCTGGTGTATAATATTTAAGTGCTTAAACCTTTATGGGCGGCCGGCGGGGCCGCAGGGGACAATAATATGAATGTAAATATATATGATGTGGCAAAAAAGTCGGGACTTTCCGTTGTGACTGTCTCGAGAGTGATAAACAATTCTCCGAGCGTACGTCAGTATAACAGGGAGAAGGTGCTGCGCGCCATGGAGGAGCTCGGCTACAATCCCAACTCCGCCGCGCGGAGCCTTGCAAAGGGCAGGACGGGCGTCGTCGGTATGCTGGTGCCGGGCCTGAATGACGATTTCTTCAACAATGTCGTCAATTCCATTAACACCGGGCTGATAGAAAACGGCTATTTTCTGGCGATTTCCCCGGAGGATGCGAGAGAGAGCCGCAGTGGCAAAACAGGCCACTATCTTTTCCAGGAAAAGCGCGTGGACGGCATCATCCTTCTTTCTCCGGCTTATGAGGACGAGTACATCATGGAGCTGAAGAAGAAGGATATTCCGTTTGTCCTCCTGGACAACCAGAAAAACCAGTCCTCGGTCATTTCCATTTTCGTCGACAATTATAAGGGCGGATACATGGCCACAAGACATTTGATTGAGCTGGGGCATAAAAAAATAGCATTCATCAGCGGGTCGGATTTTTATCTGAGCAACCGGGAAAGGAAGAGAGGCTTTATAAGCGCCCTGAGCGAGGCGGGGATAGAGCCTTACGCCGTGGACGGCTGGGAATTCGACGTGTCGGTCGGCTATGAGGTGACCAGCAGGTGGATAGAATCGGGCCGCATCCCCACGGCAATCTTTGCCGCCGACGACAATATCCTGTTCGGCGTATCGGACGCCATTAAGGAAAAGGGCTTGAAAATACCCGGAGATATCTCCATCTGCGGCTATGACGACGATTCCCTGTCCTCCAGCCTGCATCCGCATTTCACCACGGTGCGGCAGCCTTCCGAGGAAATGGGGAAAAAAGCGGTAGAAATACTGATGCAGCTGATGAACGGGAAACAGAAGCGGGCTATGACGATCAAGCTGGAGCCGGAGCTTATCGTGAGGGATTCTACGGCTGCCCCCACAGTTACCTGACCGGACGCCTATCCGGCTTTTTCATGCGTCTGCAGGCTTTAAAGCCCGATAATCCCAGCCCGCCGGGTTTTATAAGCAGTTCAATTCTAAAGCGTCTTTTCAAAAAAAGCATTGCAGAGCACCTGAATTCCATCCAAAAAGATTTGGGATCCTCTGGGTTTTGAGCTGTGTTACCTTTTTATCCCGTTGCGGAAAATACATTTGCGCTAAGACGGGATTTTTTTGCGGTATCCGTGCGCAGCATGAGCTTGCCAATATTGCCGCGGGATTCAAAAACCAGTTGACAATGAAATTTTGCGGCTGTATAATTGAGTCATAAAAGTTAAAGCGATTAAACTATTGCAAAAGGAGGACCGTGCCGGAATTCTCAAAATGAGTTTTGTAAAAAGGGGGCAGTGCAGGAAGTGATAAGGAACAGGCAGAATAGACGTGAGGAACGGAATTTCTATCTATTCATCATGCCGTGGATCATAGGCTTCATGGCGTTCACACTATATCCGATTGGCTCGTCTTTATATTTAAGCCTTACAAAGTACGACGGTTTCAATAAACCTATTTTCATCGGCCTGAATAACTACAAAGCGTTATTCACCGACGATCTCTTTTTTTATGCGATTAAATCCACGCTTTATTACACGGTTTTATGTGTCCCGCTGACCATCGCGTTTTCACTCGGGTTTGCCATGCTGTTGAACCGGAGGATCCCTTTCCAGAATTTCTTCAGGACGGCAATGTATCTTCCCAGCATGGTATCCGGCGTGACGATGTCGCTTTTGTGGACCTGGCTTTTTAACCCCAGTGTGGGGCTGGTCAATTATGCGCTGTCCATCTTCGGCATCAAAGGGCCTTCGTGGATCAACGACGAAAGATGGGTGATCCCCGGGTTGGTGCTGATGACGTTCTGGACCGTCGGCGCGGGGATGGTCATTTTCTTTGCCGCGCTGAAGTCGGTGCCTCAAACCTATTATGAGGCGGCGAAGCTAGATGGGGCCGGAGGGTTTCTCGTATTCCGAAAGATCACTCTGCCTATGATTTCTCCCATTCTCCTTTTCCAGTTGATCATGAGCGTCATCGATTCGTTCCAGGTATTCACCCAGGCGTTCGTCATGACCAGGGGAGGTCCGCACTACGCCACATGGTTCTACGTGTATTACATATACAAAAGCGCTTTTTCAAATCACGACATGGGGTACTCTTCGGCACTGGGATGGATTCTGCTGGTTACCGTCTCCATTATCTCCTACTATATCATCAGAACGTCTGCCAGATTTGTACATTATGAGGGGGGTAAGATTTAGATGTCCGGCATTGGTAGTAATCTTGTAAGCAAAAGGAATAGCAGGGCGGGAGACTATATTTCGCTTATTTTGCTGGTCATTGTAACCTTCCTGCTGATCATGCCCGTGTATTACATGGTCATCACTTCGCTGAAATCCATCAAGGAGGTCATGGCGTTTCCCCCCACATTATTCCCCAAGGAAATCATGTGGTCCAATTATCTGACGATATTTAAGAAAATCAATTACCTGACGTATTTCAAAAACAGTCTTATCATAGCGCTCCTGACGACATTCGGGACTGTGCTTTCCTCTTCCCTGGTAGCCTTCGGGTTTTCACGGTACCGTGCCCGCGGCAAAAACCTGATATTCATGGTGGTGATCAGTACCCTGCTGCTGCCCTATCCGGCGCTCATTATTCCGCAGTACCTGATATTCCAGGGCCTGGGCTGGATCAACACCTTTTTGCCCATCATCGTCCCCGCATTTTTCGGAAACGCTTATTACATCTTCCTGCTCAGGCAATTTTTTACGACCGTGCCGGATGAATTGTTCGAGGCGGCTAAAATAGACGGGTGCAGCGAGTTCAGAAGCTACTGGAATATTTCCCTGCCCATTTGCAAGCCGGCGCTTGCGACGGTTGCCATCTTCCAGTTCCTCTGGAGCTGGAACGACCTGATCGACGCGGTCATCTATCTGAACTCGGACATAAAATTCACACTGCCGATAGGTATGGCGGGCCTGCTGTCAAGCTTCAGGCTGATCCCATGGCAGCTGATCATGACAGGAAACATCATTGCGTTGGTACCCATCATCATCCTGTTTGTCTTTGCGCAGAAGTACTTTGTAGAGGGCATTACTATATCCGGTTTGAAGTGATGTATCGCCGGGCCGGGTATAGATCCAAAATTTAAAGGAGGAAGAAAAATGTTATCGAGGAAGAGACTTTTACTTACGGTATTCGTAATCGTGCTGATTGCCGCTTTCATGCTGGCGGCATGCGGGTCGCAGACGGGCGGCGGCAAAGCCGACGCGAACCAGGGGGCGGCGGGAGACGCGCCTGCAAAGTCTGCCGTTGCCAGCGGCAAGGTGACTCATTTTACCACAAACCTTGAAGACAAGCTATATATCAAAGAACTGATGGCGGACTTTCAAAAGAAATACCCTGAAATCCAGATGGAATTTCTGACTGCGCCTGAAAACGAATTTGACACCAAGCTGCAAACGCTTGTGGCAGGCGGAACGCCTCCGGATGTAACCTCGCATTATGCATTTGCAGGCTTTACGGAGCACTATGCCAAGGGCTTGCTCATGGACCTGACCCCGCTCATGAAGGATATAGGCTACGACCCGGTGAAGGAGGGCATACCCGAGGACCTTCTGAAGATATACACCATTAACGGAAAAACCTTCGGCATACCGGTTTCAGCCTATGTATCCCTGATCGCATACAACAAGGACCTGTTCGACAAGGCAAACGTTCCTTATCCTACAGCTGATTATGAGGACAAATCGTGGACCTTCGACAAGCTGGTGGAATTGGGCCAAAAGCTCACCATCAAGTCGGACGATCTTGCAAAAAGCCAGTTCGGACTGGATTTCACCTGGGCTGAGAGGGATATGCGCCCCGTATACTTCGGCGCCAAGGTCTATTCCGACGACACCTGGACAAACGGCGGACAGCCCTCGGAATGCTATTTCGACTCTCCGGAGGTCGTTAAGGCACAGCAGGTATGGGCCGACCTTATGCACAAATCCGGTATCATGCCTACGCCTGAAGAGTCAAGGGGGCTCACAGGCGCAGGAGACCAGCAGGGCGACCCGTTTGCAAGCGGCAAGGTGGCCATGTCGGTCGCCGGTTCCTGGCTGATTGCCGATGCGGGGAGTCTGCCTTTCAGTCTGGGAATTGCAGCCATACCGATCGGCGGTGATGAAAAGGTGAGGGATGTGCTGTTCGTTGACCCTCTCTTTATTTTAAAAGGCAGCAAGAATCCGGACGGAGCAATGACCTGGATCCAGTTCATGGCATCCAAGGAAGCACAGGAAAAAGCTATCGACATTTCAGGCAATCCTCCGGCAAACAGCCTGGCCTCCGAAAAGTACTACAATTCGATCCAGGGCGTTGACCCCGAGGTTGTGAAGAAGGTGGTCGAGGGCGGTATCAAGTACGGTGTCGAGTCTTACAACCATCTCATCGACAATTATTCCATGATCAACGATATCGTCACCAACGAATATCAGCTGATCGAAAACAAGAACGAGCCTGTGGAAAACGTTATGAAAGAGGTTCAGACCAAGATCACCAAGATTTTAAAGAAGGATTAAAGCCGGTTTTTATATGCGGGACAGGGGGAAGGGCGCTTAACTTCCCTCTGTTTTGTATTACAGAACGGCTTGGGCTTATTATACGACTTAATGTATAACGGTTTAATCGGAGGAAAACACAATGAGAAAGTTAAAGGTAGCAGTGATAGGAGCAGGCAGCACATATACTCCCGAGCTGATCGAGGGCTTTATCGCCAAGAAGGGGTATCTGGACGCGGACAGCTTTTATCTGATGGACATCGACCCGTACAAGCTTGAAATCATAGGCGGACTTAGCAAAAGAATGCTTGAAGCGGCGGGATATCCCGCCCGGGTTATTCTGACGCGCGACCTCGACGAGGCTGTCGAAGGGGCCGACTATGTCCTTGCGCAGGTAAGGGTCGGCAGGCTGGATGCGCGTATCCGGGACGAGAAAATTCCGCTGAAATACGATCTTCTCGGTCAGGAGACTACAGGGGCGGGCGGCTTCATGAAGGCCCTGAGGACGATCCCGGTCATTATGGATGTTGCAAAGAGAATGGAGAGATTGGCGCCCGACGCCTGGCTCATCAACTTTTCCAACCCCTCCGGCATCATCGCCGAAGCTGTGTTGAACAATACGCAGATAAAAATGATCGGACTCTGCAACGCCCCCATAAACATGCTGAAGGAGGCGGAGAAGCTCCTTCCCGAGGGTACCGGAAGGTTTGATTATGAATTTGTCGGTCTGAATCACCTGTGCTGGATCACCAAAATTCTGGCCGACGGCAGGGAAATACTCGGGGACTTGCTGGGCAGCAAGCTGAAAACGGCTTCCTTGAAGAATATTCCGGAAATGGCCCACGAGGAGGATCTGCTTAAAGCAATGGGCGGAATTCCGGTGTCTTATCTGGATTATTATTCCTTCAGGGAGGAAGAGGTCAAGCTGTGCAAAAAGGCTGAAAAGACAAGGGGCGAGGTCTGCAAGGAGATAGAGGCCCAGCTGCTCGAAATGTACAAGAACACCGAGCTGAAGGAGAAACCGGCCCTGCTTTCGGAAAGAGGGGGGGCCCTGTATTCCACGGCTGCCGTATCGCTTGTGGACGCCATCGAAAACGACAAAAACGAGATCCACGTGGTGGATGTAAAGAACCAGGGGGCTCTTGCTTTTATGGATAAGGACGATGTCGTTGAAATCAAGTGCAGGGTCGGCAGAAACGGCGCCGCGCCGGTAAAGGTGGAAACGTTTGACAATTACTATATCATGGGCCTGATGAGGGCGGTAAAAGCATATGAAAAGCTTACTGTGAAAGCCGGTTTGACGGGCGATTACACTTCGGCGCTTTCGGCGCTGCTGGTACACCCGCTGGTGGGGGACTATCACAAGGCGAAGGCGGTACTGGATGAAATGCTTGAGGCCAACAGGGACTATTTGCCGCAGTTCTCCAAGGGGGGTACAGCCAATGAAAAAGTATATCCTCGGACTTGACGGAGGGGCTACGAAGACGCAGTGCGCCTTGTTCGATATCGAGGGGAAGCTGGTAGATATGGTGATGTGGGGTCCCACGAACCATGAGGGCCTGAAGGGAAGCTTTGACGAACTCAGGCTGGAATTGGCCGGCCTCCTGGGGCAGGTCCTCAAGAAGAACGGTATAACTGCGGATGATCTCGGGAAAAGCGTTTTCGGCATGGCCGGGGTCGATACCAGAGAGCAGCACAGGGTGGTATCTGACATCATCGGCGGGCTCGGAATAAAAGACTTTATACTGTGCAATGACGCTTATCTGGGCGTAAAAGCCGGAATTTCCTCAGGCTACGGCATATGCGTCATCAACGGCACCGGATGCACCATCGTTGGAATCAACCGGAGCGGAAGCATGTTCCAGATAGGCGGGCTCGGCGGGCTCACCGGCGATCCCGGCGGCGGCGGCGTCCTCGGAGAGGCGGCCGTCAGAAGCGTTTACAATCACCTTTTCAGAGGCGGAAAAAGTACCCGGCTGGCCGATCTGCTTTATGACGAGGTCGGCACCCGCTCAAAATATGAGCTGATGGAGGCGCTGACAGGAAAAATAGCCGACAGCTCCCTCAGCCTGAGCGAATTGAACAAGCTGGTATTTAAAGCCGCCGACGAGGGGGACGAGGTTGCGATAGATATTTTAAGGAATGCCGGCAGGGAATTCGGCATTTCGGTCAATTCGATGATACGGGAATTGGATTTCAGCAAGGATGGAGCCTTGAACGTAGTACTCGCAGGTTCGGTCAATGTCAAAGGCAGCAACCCCTCCCTGATTGATTCGTTAAAAAGGGAGGTAATTCTGGAAAACCCTGAAATGGATATAAACTTTGTGATACTGACAAAGCCGCCTGTCGCAGGATCGATTATCTGGGCGCTTTCGGAGGTTTCCGGGGATACGCGTCTGTTTGAAAAGGTACTAAGCCAGTTTTAAAAAACAGTCCGTCGATATGGCGGCACGGAATAGAACAAATAAAGCATATTAAAATATTTGATTTATAGCAATATAATACGATGAAAGTTAAAGCGCATAAATATTTTGCGGCAGGCGGGTAAGCCCGGTCAGCGCTCCGGCGTGCTGCCCCCGGGCCGCGGACGCTAATACCCGGGCTGACCCTGCCGCTTAAGCAAAGCTGCCCTCTGTTGTGGTATAATAACCGTGACAGGGGGCAGTTGTTTATTATGTCTATATTTTATACGACAATCGGTATCAGTCTCCGGGAGAGAAGGTCTTATGAACATATTATCGGCTGAAAAAATATCCAAGGCCTACAGTGAGAGGATACTGCTTAACGAAATATCGCTGGGTATAAGCGAAGGAGAAAAGATCGGCCTGATCGGTGTAAACGGCGCCGGAAAGTCGACGCTTCTGAAGATCGTTGCGGGCGCTGAGAGCTCCGACAGCGGGAAAATCATCACCGGCAGCAGCGTTGCAATAGAATACCTGCCGCAGAATCCCGCCTTTGATAAGGATGCAACCGTGCTTCAGCAGACTTTTAAAGGAAACTCACCCGTTATGAAGCTTTTAAGGGAATACGAGCACGCGCTGGACGAGTCCGGCGGGAAGCCCGGGGATATCCGTCTGGAGAAAAGGCTGCTAAGCCTGACCCAGGATATGGACAACATGAAGGCCTGGGCGATCGAGAGCGAAGCAAAAGCGATCCTCACCAGACTTGGAGTAAGGGACTTTACTTCAAAGGCAGGCATGCTTTCGGGCGGGGAGAAAAAGAGGACGGCGCTGGCGGGGGCGTTGTTAAGCCCGTCCGACCTGCTGATCCTGGACGAGCCTACAAACCATCTTGACATTGATACGGTAGATTGGCTGGAAAAATATCTGAACAGCCGCAAGGGTGCGCTGCTCATGGTCACCCATGACAGATACTTCCTCGGAAGGGTCTGCAACCGGATGCTTGAGCTCGACAACGGAAAGCTGTACAGCTACCAGGCAAATTACGCGAAATACCTTGAAATGAAGGCGGAAAGAGAAGAAAACGAGCAGTCCTCCGAAAGAAAGCGGCAAAGCCTTTTCAGAACAGAACTGGAATGGGTGAAACGGGGGGCGAGGGCCCGCTCGACCAAGCAGAAAGCAAGGCTGGAAAGGTTTGAAGCCCTCAGGGAAACGAAGGCGCCGGAAGCGTATGAAAGCATAGAAATAAGCGCCGGCTCCGCCCGTCTGGGTAAAAAGATAATAGAGCTGGAGCACATCGGTAAAAGCTATTCAGGCGATCAAATCATCGGAGATTTCAGCTATATCCTCTTAAGAGACGACAGGATAGGCGTTTTAGGCCCTAACGGAAGCGGAAAATCGACCCTGCTAAAGCTTATCGCAGGAAGGCTGAAGCCCGACAGCGGCAGTGTAAATACGGGGGAAACGGTGAAAGTGGGCTTCTTTACCCAGGAAAACGATGAAATGGATGAAAGCCTCAGAGTCATAGACTATATCCGGAATGTAGCCGAGTATTTGACCACAAGCGAAGGCACTGTAAGCGCTTCTCAGATGCTGGAAAGGTTTTTGTTTCCTCCAAGCGTGCAATGGACGCCTGTTTCAAGGCTTTCGGGAGGAGAGAAAAGAAGGCTGTATCTGTTGAGTATCCTTATGGGCGCGCCGAATGTCATTCTTCTTGACGAACCCACCAACGATCTCGACATTCAGACGCTTACCG
>JAEZJL010000365.1 GCA_023415815.1 Bacillota bacterium
GTTTAAGGTACAGGACGAGGAGTTCGGCCTGCTTGTCGAAGGCGACAGGGGCAGGCTCACCTTCCAGGGAAGCAGGTATCTGGGCTTTGTGCGTGAAAAGCAGCAAGGCTGAGCGGAGGCAGTTGAATGTACGGAAGAGAGCTGTTGGTGAGGGATTTATACTGAAGAAAGCCTCACAAACAACCTTGCCGCAGCAGAAAAATGATTAAACAGCTTCATTTGAGCCGGGACAGGGAGGGTTTAAACCTCCCGCAATAAAATTTGCTCCATCGAAAATCTCGGTCTTGGGGAGGGGCTCTGATCGGAATAACCGACAGCAACCAGAGATATTATTTCATATTTATCCTCCAGACCGACAAGCTTCTTTATCTGATTTTGGTCGAAGATTCCCAGCCAGCAGCTGCCCAGCCCTAAATCAGTGGCTTTCAGTATGAGATGGTCTATGGATATGGCGGCATTGAATGAAAGGTTCGCTCTAATCATAAGCTCTTTTACATTTTCTTTTTTGATAAAGCTCCCTGAGGTATATTGCTCAACAACTGTATTTGAGAGCGCGCCGGCCTCATACAGCTCCATTATCCTTGCGCCTGCCGCATTAAAAGCCGTCATATCGATGCAGCACAATATTATTACAGGTGCGCCGGAAGCAAAAGGGGAAGGCGTTGTTCCTATGATGCTTTCTTTTATGAATTTGTCCTTTACGACGACATATCTCCACGGCTGAAGATTAAGTCCCGAAGGAGCAAGCCTTGCAGCCTCGAGCATTTCCTTGACGTATTCGTCCGGAATGGGGTCTGATTTGAATTTCCGGATACTTCTCCGTGATTTTATAACATTATCGAATTCCATGGCAGATACCCTCCAAATTGTTATATTCACACTTCCAATCTTTACAAGCGAAGCATTATTATTTATTATAAAAGATATATGCGATTTGAAAAGTATGCACATTAATGTTAGGTACTATAGAAAAGGAGAGTAATAAAAGATTATGCCCATTCCCGGACAAGAAAAATATAAATGCCCTGTTGTATATACCCTTAATCAAATAGAGGGCAAGTGGAAATTACCGATACTCTATTACTTAATACATCATAAGGTTATGAGATACGGAGAACTAAAAAAATCTATCGAGGGTATAACTCACAAGATGCTGAGCCGGCAGCTTAAAGAGCTGGAAAGCAGCGGGCTGATCCAGCGCAGGGAATACCCCCAGATACCTCCGAGGGTTGAATATACATTGACGGAAAAGAGCGCTAACCTGCTCCCGGTATTGGCAATGATGGACGACTGGGGTAAGAAAAACATGCTGTAATAACGGTCGGTTTGGGGGTGCGCATTTTGACAAAAGGGCTGCGAGCTTTATTCGAACCTGTTTCCAATCTGGGAAGCGCCTCTGTCGCGCCTTGACAGAAAAGCCTTATTGATAGTACAATTACAACAACGAACAAAACATAACATAATGCTGCTGCCGGAAGGATTTGTTATTATGCTGAAGCACCAGAGACAAAAGGATTTGGTTGATATACTGAGGTCAAACAATATTATGAGCATCTCGGAGCTCTCCGGCAGGCTGAATGCCTCGATGATGACTATTCGCAGGGATCTGGAATACCTTGAAGAGATCGGCATGATAAAAAGGGTGCACGGGGGCGCCGTCCTGCTGCAAAGCCAGGATGACCAGCCGTCCTTCCATGAGGGTATAGAGGAGTCCGGTGCGGAAAAGCAGCGGATAGGCAAAGAGGCGGCAAAGCTTATAACCCCTGGAAGCATCGTCTTTTTTGATTCCGGAACCACTCCGCTCGCCATCACACAGAACATTCCCGAGAGCCTGAAGTTTACAGCGATAACCACCGGCCTGATATCGGCCGTTTCCCTGTGCAACAGGTCAAGCGCGAGCGTCATAAGCATCGGCGGGGATGTGCACTGCGCAACCTACACGTCCATAAACCACATTGCGGTGGAAATGATAAAGAAGTTCCGCGCCGACCTCGCGTTCATCTCCACCAAGGCATTCTCATTCCCCGAGGGGAGCTATGAAACCCACCTGCCGCTGATTGAGGTGAAGAAAGCTATAGTATCGGTCTCCCGCAAAGTGGTTCTTGTAGCCGACCACAGCAAATTCGGCAATAGGGCTCTCAGCCTTTCAGTACCTCTGGAGGACATCGATATGATCATTACCGATGTTAAGACTCCGGAGTCCGTTATCGCTCAGCTAAGAGAAAAAGGCAAGGATGTTCTTGTTGTTTAGTCTATGCGTACCCCGTCGCGGGATTGCTGATATTCCTATTATCCGCAACTGTTCATATGCTGATGCAAAACTACCATAAAGGAACACAATGATATTAAAGGCGATATAGTCTGCTCAGGGCTTTCCAGGCTGCTCCGGAAAAGAAGCGCATATCCCAGAGGGCCTTGTTTAATGCCTTTTATAGGCTTGCTTCGTTTTAGCCCTCCATATCCGAAGGCTTGGAAGCTGACATTTTTTGAGGCCGCTATTGACAGGCAAATGTTGTGATATTATAATATCAAATAAGAACAAATAGTAACAAAATATTTCAAATCAGACTGATTTACAACAAATAAATATGATTTATGTGAGGGTGACCAAATGCAGAACCTTGCCGCTGAAAACGAAAAAGCTGTAAAAATGTACGAAAGCATGTACCTGATAAGGAAATACGAGGAGAGGATATATTACCTTTTCCTTGAAGGAGCGGTGCCGGGGACCGTTCATCAATGCCACGGACAGGAAGCCTGTGCGGTGGGAATGCTGCACGATCTTAAAAAAGAGGACTTTATGACCTCCACGCACAGGCCTGCCGGGCACTGCCTTGCAAAAGGCGTATCGCTGAAGTCAATGATGGCGGAAATGTTTGCGAAATCCAACGGCTGCTGCAGGGGAAAAGGCGGAGCGATGCATACGGGGGATATGTCCGTCGGCGCTGTTCCCGCCATTGCAATCGTCGGAGGCGGAATCCCGGTCGCCGTGGGGATAGGCTTATCCTGCAAAATGAGAAAAAGCGGAAACGTGGTGGTGTGCTTTTTCGGGGATGGCGCAAGCAACGAAGGCGCTTTCCATGAATCCTTGAATGCCGCCGCAATCTGGAACCTGCCGGTGGTCTTCGCCTGTGAAAACAACCTTTATGGCGCGTCCACAAGCATTAAAAAGGTCCTGAAGCTGGAAAACATCGCCGACAGGGCTGCCGCCTACGGTATGCCGGGGGAAATCGTCGACGGGAACGACGTTTTAAAGGTAAACGAGGCTGCGGCAAGAGCTGTTGAAAGGGCAAGAAGAGGCGAGGGGCCGACACTCCTGGAGCTTAAAACATATAGAATCGGCGGACATTCCAGAAATGATGCCTGCATGTATAGAGACAAGGAAGAGGAAAAGGTATGGTTTGCAAAGGACCCAATCATAAGGCTCAAGAATTATATCCTTGAAAATAATATTCTGGATGGGGACAGCATTCTGAAAATCGAGAAATCCGTCGAGGCCAGCATTGAAGAGGCGGTTGAATACGCAAAGTCCAGTCCGGACCCATTGCCTGAAGATGCATTAAGGGATGTTTATTATGAGGGGGTACGTTAGAACATGGCTAAGATGACAATGGTGGAAGCACTTAAAACTGCAATACGTGAGGAAATGAGAAGGGATGAACGGGTTTTCTGCATCGGTGAGGATATAGGGATCGAAGGTGGCTTCGGCGGCGCGTTTACCGTCACATTAGGCCTGGAAAAAGAGTTTGGTCATGACAGGGTCATCGACACGCCGATCTCCGAGATAATGATAGCAGGCGCGGCTGTCGGTGCTGCAATGACAGGTATGATTCCGGTAGCGGATGTACAATAC
>JAEZJL010000377.1 GCA_023415815.1 Bacillota bacterium
AATACTGAGCAGGAGCAGGGAGATAACCGAGCTGGAGACGGAGCTGTCAGTCCTTCGGAATGAAGAAAAGGTTCTTGAAAAAGACATAAGGCAGCTGCAGGATTCAATAAAGGAGATAGACGCCGAAATCTCGGGCGTAGAGGGCGACGTCAAGAATAACGAACTTATAAAAATACGGGACGAAAGCCACCTGTCCCAGATAGAGGAGAACATACGCAAGCTGGCTGCCCGCACAGATATGCTGAAGCAGGAAAAAGGCCAGCTCGAAAGGCAGCAGGCCGAGACTGAAAAAGAGCTTGAAAAATACCTTAAGGAGCTTTCCGAGATAGAGCTTGACATTGCCGCGACGAAAAATGTGGTCGCGGAGCATCAGGAAAAGCACAAAGAGGACCAGACGGTACGCGACGCTTTGCACACCGACATCATGGACTTCAAGATATCGGTCAATTCAATCCTGGAAAGCATTGAGGGCGTCAAGGAGACGACGGGACGCATCGCCTCCGAAAAGGAAGCGCTCGTAAAGAGCATTTCACGCAAGAATGCCGAAATATCCAAAAGCCGCGAAGAGATCAAGTCCCTCGTCCAGTCCAACGAAGGGCTTGCCGTGGTCATCAAGCGCTACGAAGAGGAGAAATCCGGCAGAACCTTCGAGATGGACAGGATTGCCGAGGAGCGCAGAGTCCTTGAGGAGGACCTTTATGACATTGTAAACCGCATAAACGATATAAACAAGAACATCCTGCTGCTGCAGGAGGATTTCGGAAGAGTAGAGGTGAGGAAGGCAAAGCTCGAAGCCGAAATGGAGGCCGTCCAGAACAGAATGTGGGACGAGTACGAGCTAACGTATTCAAGCGCCCTGCTGCTAAAAAAGGATATAGGCAGCATCCCGCAGGCCCAGAAGAAAATAAACGAATACCGGAACAGCATCAAGGAGCTTGGACTTGTAAATGTCTCGGCAATCGATGAATACGTAAAGACGAAAGAACGTTATGAGTTCATGACAACCCAGAGGAACGACATGGAGCAGGCGAGCGAAAAGCTTCACAGGGTGATCTATGAAATGACCTCCATCATGAAGAAGCAGTTTATGGAGCAGTTCAAATTGATAAACGAGAATTTCAACATCGTATTTAAAGAGCTTTTTAACGGCGGACGCGCCGAATTACTGCTCACGGATCAGGACAACATACTCGAGAGCGGTATCGATATAGAGGTTCAGCCGCCCGGTAAAAAGCTTCAGAATATGATGCTGCTGTCAGGCGGAGAGAGGGCTTTTACGGCGATAGCGATGCTGTTTTCCATATTGAGGCTCAGGCCTTCGCCCTTCTGCGTGCTGGACGAGATAGAGGCGGCCCTGGACGACGCCAATGTATACAGGTTTTCGGAGTATCTGAGGAAGTATACCTCGCAGACCCAGTTCATAATGGTGACGCACAGGAAGGGCACGATGGAAGGCTCCGATATGCTCTACGGTGTGACCATGCAGGAGCATGGCATATCAAGGATAGTATCGATGAAGATGGGGGAAAAGGTCAGTTAGAGCGGGAAGTTGAAATATGGTTTGGAGTTTGGTAGCGATTGAAAAGAATGCAGCCGGGAGAGGATAGGTTATATGAGTTTTTTTGACAGGCTTAAGGAAGGATTGCAGAAAACAAGAAAAGGTATTGCGGAAAAAATCGACCAGGTGCTGGTCTCCTTCGGCAAGGTCGACGAGGACCTCTTCGACGAGCTCGAGGAGGTGCTTATCACCTCGGATATAGGTGTGGACGCCGCGATGCGGATCATATCGGGGCTTAAGAAAAAGGTAAGAGAAAACAAGATAACGAATCCAATGCAGGTAAAGGAGCTCCTGAAGAGCGAGCTGCTCGAGCTGCTCGGCGATAGGGACGAAGGTCTTGTACTGGAGCCCTCTCCGGCGGTCATCATTGTTATAGGAGTGAACGGAGTTGGGAAGACTACATCCATAGGGAAGATCGCGGGAATGCTGAAGAGCGAAGGAAAGAAGGTCCTGCTTGCCGCGGGCGATACCTTCAGGGCGGCCGCGATCGACCAACTTGAGGTATGGGCGAAAAGGGTCGGCGTCGAGCTGATAAAGCAGGCTGAGGGCTCCGACCCCGCCGCGGTCATCTATGATGCCGTCCAGGCCGCAAAAGCCCGCAAGGCGGACGTATTGATATGCGATACGGCGGGCAGGCTGCATACAAAGAAAAATCTCATGGAGGAATTAAAGAAAGTTTCACGTATAATAGATAGAGAGCTGCCCGGGGCAAGAAGGGAAAATCTTCTCGTGCTGGACGCAACCACGGGCCAGAATGCGGTGACGCAGGCAAAAACCTTCAGCGAATCGGCGGAAGTCTCGGGTATAGTGCTCACAAAGCTTGACGGTACGGCAAAGGGAGGAATCGTGATTGCCATCAAAGCCGAGCTTAATATTCCCGTAAAGCTGATAGGAGTCGGCGAAAGGCTTGAGGACCTCCAGCCCTTCAATTCAAGGGAGTTTATAGAAGCCCTGTTTGCCTGAATATGAATGCTGATGTATTTCACTTGAACACCTGGGAGGATAGACATGTATAAGTACAAATGTTCAAAAAAGGACTGCGGGCACACCTGGACGGTTCAGGAGGGCTGTCTGAACGGCTTTACGCTCACCTGTCCGCTGTGCGGCAAGGGCAGGGGGCTTTTTGTATCGCAGACGAAGGGCGGAGCGGAGACCGAAAGCGGCGGCGGGGAGAAAGAAAATAAAAATAATGAGGAATAGAGGTGTGAGGCATGGTTTATGATTATTATCAGGAAAAGACCAAAAAAGGCCTGAAGGGTAAGATTATAGCGGCTGTGGCTATAATCTTTGCAATAATACTCATTATAGCGGCAAGCAGTATCTACCTTGAGATAATACAGCTGGATGAGATCGGCGGTTTTTCAGGAATATACCTCACTAATTTCGTTTACAAGGCGATAGCCTTTGCCGCGGGCTTTATTCTTATATTTGCGTTCGTCAGCCTGACAAACAGGTTCATTATAAATAACATGAACGCCTATTTAAAAAAGCTGGAGCTGCCGAAAAAGAAGCTGCCAAACTTCATATTATCCGCAATCATCGCTTTTTTCGGGGCGCTCATATGCAAGGAGCTTTTATTCCAGAATATCCTGGAATTTCTGAACAGCACGCCCTTCAACAGTACGGACCCCATCTTCATGAAGGACATCGGCTACTATATATTCACCCGTCCGTTTTATACCTCGCTGTATACCTTTATATCCGGAGTCTGGATATTTGTGATTATTTACACCGCCATTTACTACCTGGTGGTTTTTTCGTCCTCCCTCTCAACGCTGACCATGAAGGATTTGAAGGTTAAAAGCGTCATAACGCACAACCTTATAAACATAGCGGTTTTTTTCATAATCAAGACGTTCTCGTATCAGTTCCTGAAGCAGGACATACTTTATAACAGTGTTGTAGGCTCAAAGGGCGCAGGGTATGTGGACGTCAACATATGGCTGAAATATTACACCGTCGCGCCGTTCCTGATACTGCTTGTCACAGTGGTCGCTTTGTTTTTCATCCGGAAGGGCAAGCTCAGGAACGCGGCGTTTTCAATCGCAGTTTTCCCGGCGTTCTGGGTGATCGTGATGCTTGTGGCGCTGTTCGTGGGGTACTTCATCGTAACCCCGAACGTGTTGAAATATGAGAGCAAATATATAGCAAACAACATATCGAAGACAAGGGAAGCATACAGCCTGGATAAAATCAAGACACACGACTTTTCGGACATGCAGGAGCTCACTCCGGAAATAGTGGCCAGAAATTCCGCAACCATTGATAATAT
>JAEZJL010000384.1 GCA_023415815.1 Bacillota bacterium
AGTATGCTCTTGTTCATATCCTGCATATTGAATCTCTTGCCGCAGCCCGCCAGTATCACCACAGGAAATTCGAGGCCCTTGCTTTTGTGGATGCTCATTATGCGCACCACATTGTCGTTTTCGCCGAGGATTTTAGCGCTTCCCATGTCCCCCCGGCTGCCCTTTAATTTATCAATAAAGCTGATGAAATTGAACAGTCCCTTATAGCTTGTCTCTTCAAACTGCCTGGCGCGCTCAAAAAGGATTCGCAGGTTTGCCTGCCGCTGCTCTCCCGCGGGCAGCGCTCCGACGATCCCGTAATAGCCCGTTTCGTTGTAAAGCTGCCAGATAAGGCGGTCCGTAGGCATGTACAGGGACATGTCCCTCCAGGCCCGCAGCCTGCCCAGGAATCCGGCGGCTTTTACCGGGGCTTCGCCGCCGCCGTGCGCGGCCAGCTTCTGCAAGGCCTCGAACAGCGGTAATTTTTTATCCGCCAGGCGCAGCTCGGCCAGCTCATCCGTCGTAAACCCGCATATGGGGGAGCGGAGCACGGACAGGAGCGGGATGTCCTGCAGCGGGTTATCGATTATCTGCAGCAGAGACAGCGCCACCTGTACCTCGGAGGTTTTGAAAAAGCCGGCGCCGGTGTCTGCGAAAGCCGGAATCCCCCGGCTTGCAAGCTCCTCCAGGAATACGCCGGACCAGTTGCGCGTGGTCCTGAGAAGAATGACGATGTCCCGGTACTCCACGGCCCTGTAAACCTTTTTTGCTCTGTCAAATACCCGGAACTCCCTGCCCTGGCCGTCCAGCCGCATCAGCTCCTTTATCCTCTCCGCCGCAAGCCTTGCTTCGCACTGGATAACGTCCGGCAGATCCTCCTCTTCAGGGTCGCCCGGAGCCTCCTCCCGCTCATCTCCGTCCCCGGAGCCTGCGGCTGCGGCTTCCTCGTCCCCGCCGGTCTGTATGATATGGAGCTCGGCCACCCCGCCTACATCGGCCGATTCGTCGACGTTTTCGGCAAAAACCGCGCCCGGGTTCAGGGCCTCCGTATCGGTATAATCCAGCTCGCCCACGCGTTCGGACATGATCTGCTTGAATATGAAATTAACGGCTTCCACCACTTCCCTGCGGCTCCTGAAATTCCTGTACAGCAAAATCTTGCGGTAAAGCTCGCCCTTCTCCATGGAGTATGCGCCGTACTTTTCCATGAAGAGCTCGGGCCTGGCCTGCCTGAAGCGGTATATGCTCTGCTTGACGTCTCCGACCATGAATACGTTGGGCCTGCCGGTATCCGCCCTTGAGATGAGGTTAATCATGCTTTCCTGCACCAGATTGCTGTCCTGGTATTCGTCCACCAGGATTTCGGCAAAGCGCTCCCGGTAGCCGAGAGCGGCCTCGGAGGGCGCCAGGTTACCATACTCATCCTTTTCGGACAATATCTCGAGGCAGAAATGCTCCAGGTCGTTGAAATCGACCACCGACTTTCCGGCCTTTCTTGCGGCATACCTTTCGTCGAATTCCGACACCAGCCTCGAAAGGCATTTCATCAAGGGATACAGACTCCTGAGGTCGCCCAGTATTTCCACTGAGCCTGCGGAGAAAATAATTTCCCTTATCTTCTTGAGCCTTGCCTTCACATCGTCGCGGATTCCTTTGGCATATTCCTGCTTTTCTTTATCGCAGTCCTTGCCCGCGGCAGGCAGACGGCTGAATTCAAGGCATTGGAATCGTTGGTAGAGCTCGTCCCAGGACGGCTGTATAAAAGAACCGTCCCCCTCCGGCTGCCCGTGCGACAGTGAAGAACCGTCCCCGAGCGCAGTGATGCTGCGCAGGTCTTCGACGAAAACGTCGCGGTATTTCTCCAGGCCTCTGGCGCTGTCCAGCGCCTCTACCGCCTGGGAAACGGTCTGCTTCAGGCCTTCCAGCTCCAGCGCGGCGGCCTCGAGCAGCACCCTTCCCCAGGGTGTTTCACCGAAATCCTCCGCTTCGTTTGCATTGAAGCGCTCCGTCATTTCGTCCAGCCACCTGCGGGGCCACGGGCTGCTCTGCACAAAGCCGTGCAGGTTCAGCACCATGTCCTGAAGCGCCTGGTCGTCCCGGTTCCCGCCGTAGCATTCGAGCAGCTCGTAAAAGTCCCCGTTTCCGCTCTCCGCCTCGTATTGCTCTTCGAACAGCCCGTTCAGGACCTCCAGCTTCAGAAGCAGCGCCTCGGTCTCATCGGCTATCCTGAAGCCGGGGTCGATGTCGATGCGCTGGAAATTGCTCCTTATCACGTCGAGGCAGAAGGAGTGGATGGTTGTGATACTGGCCTTGTTCAGCAGGGTAAGCTGCCTCTGTATGTTTTTCGAGCCGGGGTTTATTTCAAGCGCCGCGGAGATCGCCTCGGCGATCCTCTCCCTCATTTCCGTCGCCGCGGCATTTGTAAAGGTGACGATCAGCAGGCGGTCTATATCCACCGGCTCGGTTTCATCCGTTATCCTCCGTATGATCCTCTCCACCAGCACGGCGGTTTTCCCGGCTCCCGCGGCGGCGGCGACCAGGAGGCTGCAGCCCTTCTCCGTAATGGCGTCCAGCTGCTCCGCAGTCCATTTATTCTCACTCATACTTCTCTCCGCATCTATTTTTTTGAGCCCCCGGCTTTACCCACATTTGTCTCTCTCCCGCTTCCAGGGCCTTCACGTTTTCTCCCGTCCCTCGCTGTCGGCGCTTATAAGCTCCCACACCTCTTCGCTGTCCCTGTCGTGCAGCAGCCTGAAGGTATTCTCCTTCATGGCGGCGTCAAACTGGCAAATCGATGAGAAGCTGCAGTACATGCAGGAGGTGACTCCCTTCTTCTTATAGGGCCTGATCGAAACATTCCCCTTCATGACCTCCTCGCACAGGCCCTTCAGGAGCCTGCGGACGTGATTCCTGAGCAGCTTGAACTGCTCGGGCGAGGCGGCCGAGGTGTTTTTCCCGAGGACATCCCCTTTATTGATCGCAGCCGGTATTATCATCGAGGAGCCTTCGATGGCGTTGTCCATTTCCTTGATAAGCCGGACGTCCGCCAGCAGCAGCCCTTTCATTTTCAGCTGCCGCATGATGGCCTGCTCGACCTCCTCCTCCGATATCCTGCCGCCTTTTTTTATCACCGGGTCGTCTATCCTGAAATACAGCATTCCCGCGGGCAAAGCGTCTTCCTGTTCTCCGATGATGGCGTCCAGGTATGTGATCAGCTGCACCTGCAGCCCGTAATATACGTCCGAAAGCCTGAAATCACGGCTCCCGGATTTGTAGTCGATGATGCGCAGATAGGTGCCCTCCCCGGTTTTCAGCGCGTCCACCCTGTCGATTCTGCCCGTAAGGCGGATTTGCTCGCCGGAATCAAGCTCTATGGTGATGGGCGGATATTTGCAGCCCTCTCCGAAATCTATTTCATAGCCCGCCGGGTCGAAGCCGCCCCGGCGTATGTGCCCGGCAATCAGCCATACGGCGCGCGTGACGACCCGCTTCAGTCTCAACGCCAGCGCGGTGTATCTTTTCGACGCCGCGATCCCGGAGCCCTGCATTTTTTCCAGCATCTCGTCTATGATCTCGGATACGCGGGCGGCACACCATTCACGGTCGAATTCCCTCCAGGATACGCCCTTTTCCTCAACCAGCCTTGAAAAATATTCTATCGCAGAATGCATGAAGGTCCCGACGTCCGGAGGGCTCAAACGATAGATTTTGCGCTCCCTGGCCCCAAGACCGTACTGCACGTAGTAGGCAAACGGGCAGGCCGTATATTTTTCAAGCCTGGAAACGCTCGATCGGACAGGCTCGCCGTAGAGGGCCGAGATATTCTTCCTCCCTACGTTTTGTGCGATATTTTTATAAAGAAAGGCCTCCCGGGCCGACAGGCATTTCCGCCGCCAGTCCTCCTGCCCCGAGAACCATAGGTATACGCATTTCCATAGGGGCTCGATACCGAAGCCGTCAGCCTTCCGGCGGAAGGCTGCTATCATCTGTCTGAAGGCCGGAGTCCCTCCTGCGGCAAGCTCCGTTTCCCCTTCGCCTGCATCGGGCTTTATGATGTCGCTGGTCTCTGTTATGGAAGGAAACAGCTTGCGGAGCCTGGAAATAATGATCGAGGGCCGCATGCTCCTTCCTTCATGGTCGGCAATGGGCCAGCTGATCCTCAGGCGGCTCCCGGCGGTCGTCAGCGTCCGGTAAACCAGGTACTGCTCGTCGAAGGCCTTCGACCGGGTGTCGCTTGCCAGCTCTATGCCCGTGCCGGTCAGAGCCTCCCTGTCCCTGTCGGACAGTACGCCCTCCTCCGCCGCAGCTGCAGGAAAAACGCCGTCGTTTGCGCCGATTACATATAATGCTTTAATCTCGTGGCTTTTCGAGCGCTCCACGCTCCCGACCAGCACCTGATCGAGGGCAGCCGGAATCAGACCCACCTTGTATTCGCCGAAGCCGATGCCGAGGATGCTTGAGAAGCGCTCTATGCCAAGGGCTTCCTCCCCCATAACCTCGACCGTCTGGTCAAATACCTCCATAACGATGTTCCACACCTGCGAGTATTCGTTTGCAAGGCTGAGTCTGCCGCTTTTCCTGAAGTCCTCTATGCTCTCCCCGATCCTCCCGGGGACGCCGATGGCGCAGAGAAAATCATACAGGGCGCCGCAGATTTCCGGGGCCTTTCTTCTGCCCTTCGTCCTTTTTCTGAATTCAAGCAGGGGCCCGGTCACCTCGCGCCTTATCCTGTTTATTCCTGAAAGCATTTCGTCCTGCTTCTCCATATCCTGCTCGCCGGGGAGCAGTCCCGGAGTCATGCTCCAATCCTGCTCTCCCGTCCAGCGGCTGCCCCGGATGCCGCACGCCAGGACATAATTCTCAAGCCTGTCGATGTCGTCCCTTTCAATATTGGTCAGACCCGTTTTCAAGTACCTGAACACGGCCTCATAGGACCAGTTTTCGACGAATATGTCCAGCATGGAAAGCAGCATCCGTACCAGCGGGTGGTTGGCTATGTCGACCTTACGGTCGATGAAGCAGGGTATCCCGTATTCGTCAAATATCACTTCTATTAGCTTTTCGCAGGAGGCCAGATCCCTGGTGACAACGGCAATATCGCGGTAGCGCATGCCGGTGTCCCTGCAAAGCCCGACAATATCCCTGGCGGCAGCCTCTATTTCGGAGAATATATTAACGGAAGAAAACAGCGAGACATCCTTTGTCTTCCCCGCGAAAGCCCTGTGCGGCCAGGAGTACAGATTGCGTTCCAGATGCCCGAGCTCCGGGCTGTCCTTGAACCTCGGAAGAGGCTCCCTGTTCAGATTGACGGGAGGCTCAACCTCTATCCCGTATTCTCCGGCTATTCTTATATATTTGGCGTAAGCCCTCCTCACAGCGGAGAAAATATCCGTCCCGCTTGCTCCTTCATCGTCCAGGCTGTCCGTACAGAGGCTGACAGTCACCCGAGCGGCCTTGGAGAGCAGCTTGCCCGCAACCATATACTCCTGCGGCGTAAAGCCCGTAAAGCCGTCGATCCAGATTTCCGCCGAATTATAAAGGCCGGTGGCCTCAAGCTTCTCCGAGGCCAGCGTCAGGTCGTCGTCGGAGTCGCGGTAGCGCTCCTCCAGCTTTTTTTCAAAGGCTGCGTAGACGGCGTTCAATTCGCCCAGCTTCTGTTTTAACGGGTCCTCGGGTCCGAGCTTTTTTCCCGCGGCTTCCAGATCGGCAGGCGTAATGTTGTACCGCTTGAACTCAGTGATAAGGGTGGACAGGGTGTTGACGAAGCCCCGGCGGTCCGCGGATCTGGCAAAAATCCTGAGGCTGTCCCGCAACTTATCCAGAATATCGTATAGGATCATGCATTTTCCGGCCGAATGTATATGCGGCTGCGTTATGCCTCCGACATCGTTGAACACCCTGAAGGCCAGGCGCCGGAAGCTTAAAACCTCGGTCCCGAGGATGCCTCCCTTTCCGAGCACCCTGATAAGGTCCCTCTCTGCCTGGAAGGTGAATTGCTCCGGGACGAGCAGCACCAGCGGGTTTTGGGCTCCGCCGTCCATTCTTGCCTTTATCTCGTTCAGGCAGCGGGTGGTCTTGCCGCTCCCCGCCCTTCCGTATATAAATCTTAAGCTCATATTCATCACTCCGCCCGGCTTGAGCAATACCTTTTGATATGGAACAAGCGGCAAAAATATATAAATTGATTCTATCATACGGGGCATCAATTTCAAGTGCGGGAGTTTTTTCACTCAGCCCCGGCCCGGATATCAACTTTTTCCCGTGATCATCCGATATCTTATATATCCGGCGCTTGGCGCGGGTTAAGGACAACCCGCCGTTCCGGAGCCGCATCAAATATCTCATAAATGCAGGGAGGCAATATTATGAGGATCGACAGTTCACTTGTCTCAATGGCTGCTTCGGGCAGCCGGACCGAAAGGAACACTAAAGAAGAATCCCTCAGAACCTGGACAGGAAGCAGAGGATCGGACCCGGAGGGCAAAGATACACAATTTCCGCAGAATATACAGCTCACATTTCCAAAGGACATCCTTGACATCTCGGAGCAGGGTCTGGACGAGCTTTTTAAGCAAGCTAAGCCTGCCCAGGCGACTATCGTCGGGGACGACGATTATTCCGCCTACGAGCTGTGCGACGGCGACAAGCAGAAGATAATAATGCTCCAGAAGATGATCGAAGCGCTCACGGGAAAAAAATTCAGATTCGTAGTCCCCGATAAAATCAGGCTGGACGGCGGTACGGGAAGGCTTGAAATCAGGCTGCCTCCCGCCTCTGCCGGAGCGCGGGCGGGAGCGGGCTGGGGAGTGGAATATGAGCTCCACGAAACCCACTACGAAAAGCAGACCATGTCGTTTTCCGCACGGGGCGTGGTCAAGACGGCCGACGGCAGGGAAATAAGGCTGGATGTGGATTTGAACCTGAGCAGGGAATTCGCCTCGCACAGGGACGTGTCGTTAAGGCTGGGCACAGCCGCCAGGGTAGACCCCCTGGTTGTCAATTTCGAAGCAGCCTCCGCCGCGTTGGACGAAAGCAAAATCAGCTTCGACCTGGACCTGGACGGGAAACCCGAACAGATTTCCTTCGTAAACTCCGGCAGCGGCTTTTTGGCCCTCGACCTGAACAACGACGGCGCTGTGAACGACGGCTCCGAGCTGTTCGGCCCGCGGAGCGGCGACGGCTTCGCCGACCTCGCAAAGTACGACGGCGACGGTAACGGCTGGATCGACGAAAACGACGACGTGTACGAAAGGCTCCGTATCTGGACGAAGGACGAGAAGGGCAGCGACCGGCTTTTTGCGCTCGGGCAGAAGGGTATCGGCGCGATCTGTCTCGGCAGCGCAGACACGCCTTTCGACCTGAAAGGAGCGCAGAACCAGCTGCTCGGAGGCATAGGCAGTACGGGAATATTCCTCAGGGAAAACGGAACGGCAGGCACTATACAGCACATAGACCTGGCCGTATAGCGCCGCAGCAGAAAGCGGAGGTCATAGCCCTAGCCCGGCAGCTGAAGGCCGGAGGAGGCTTTTTTCTTTCCAGGCTTCAGTTCGGCTATAAGCATGCCGGCCAGTATGAGCGCACAGCCAATGGCCGAGGTGACGCCAAGCACCTCGGTCTTTCCCTCCGCATTTGGAATAATCATGGCGAAAATAGCGGCAAAAACAGGCTCCGCGGCGAAAATCAGAGCCGTATGCGTAGGAGTGGTGTCCTTCTGCGCGATCGTCTGTCCGCCGAAGGCCAGCGCGGTGCCAAGGACTGCCGTTATAAGAATGATTGTAACGGATGTGCCGTTGAAGACCGCAGGCTTGAAATCAAATGCAAGCCAGATAACGGCACTTATGACGCCCGTAAAACCCACCTGCATGATTGCCATAAGCGGCGCATCCTCTTTTTCCGTGAATCTGTCGATAAAGATAATCTGGAATGCCCAGCAGATGGAACAAAGAAAGGTCAGCAGGTCGCCGATGTTGAATTTGAAGCTCAGCCCTCCCGACAGGAAGAAAAGGCCGACAAAGGCTGTTAGAACGCCGATCAGGGAGGCCCCGTCGGGCTTCTTCTTGAGTATGAATGCTGAAATGAAAGGCACTATAACGACGTTAAGTCCCGTTATAAATCCGGAATTTGAAGCGGTGGTGGTAAACAGGCCGTTTACCTGCAGCGCCATCCCCGCAAACATAAAAAGGCCCAGTATACAGCCGTACAGCAGGGTCCTCTTTCTAAAATGCCTGAAATTCCTGTGAAAAATGGCGGCAAGGATGAAAGCGGCGAGCAGGAAGCGCAAGGCCATGTATCCGAATGCCGGCAGATATGAAAGTATCATTTTCATGAGCGGAAAGGAAGAACCCCAGACTACGGTGATAATCAGAAGCAACGCGTCCGCCTTAAGTTTTTTTGTCATCGCTACAGCACCTTCTGCAGAAACGCCCTGGTCCTTTCATTTTGAGGATTTGTAAATATATCCTCGGGAGAGCCCTCTTCCTTTATTTCGCCGTTGTCCATGAATATCACGCGGGTGCCTACCTCCCTGGCAAAGCCCATTTCATGGGTCACCACAAGCATTGTCATGCCCTCTTTCGCCAGGTCCTTCATGACCTCCAGTACCTCGCCCACAAGCTCGGGGTCAAGGGCCGAGGTAGGCTCGTCAAACAGCATTATTTTAGGCTTCATCGCCAGCGCGCGGGCGATTGCCACCCTCTGCTGCTGGCCGCCGGAGAGGCGCGAGGGAAATTCGTCCTTCTTGTCCTCAAGTCCCACTTTTTTCAGCAGCTCTATGGCGTATTCCACAGCCTCTTGCTTCGGTACCTTTTTAACTGTGACAGGCGCTTCCATAACATTTTGCAGGACAGTCATATGCGGAAACAGGTTGAACCTCTGAAAGACCATGCCCAGCTCGGAGCATATCTCGGAAATCTTTTTCTGCGATACCTTCAGCTGATCCCTCCCGGCGACCCTTTCATCCACCAGATCGCCTTCTATGAAGACACGTCCGCTCGTTATCCTCTCAAGGTGGTTCAGGCAGCGGAGCAGCGTGCTCTTGCCCGAGCCGCTCGGACCGATAATACAGACCACCTCGCCCTTTGACACCTCTAAGTTGATATTCTTCAATACCTGGAGGTTACCGAACGATTTATCAACGTTTTCCATTTTCAGCATCATCACGCTCAACCTCCTATTCGTATATGGAATATTTCCTCTCAAGCTTTTCAAAGATGTAGGTAAACAGCGTTGTCAGCAGCAGGTACAGTGCGGCCGACGGCAGGTATATGGCTGCCTTGCCCGTCGCGTTTGCGATCTGTGTGGTCGTCCTCATCAGATCCGTCATGCCGATTACCGATACAAGCGCCGAGTCCTTCAGCAGGGCAATGAATTCGTTTCCGACCGGAGGTATCAGCCTCCTGTAGGACTGCGGGACAATAATTCTTTTCATGGCCTGTCCGTAGCCCATGCCCAGCGCTTTGGCTGCTTCCATCTGGCCTTTATCGATCGACTGGATGGCGGCTCTTATTATCTCCGCCAGGTACGCGGCGGAGTTCAAAGCCAGCGCGATAAAAGCGGAAGGCATCTGGGGAAGCGTTATAGGCGTAAAAAGCGGCAGTGCGAAATATATGAAAAAGATCTGCATGATCAGGGGAGTTCCCCTGAATATCCAGATGTAGAACCAGGAAACCTTGTCCAGTATCCTGTTCTTGGAGAGCCTGCCCAGCGCAAGGAAAAGACCCAGGATCATACCGAAAAAAACAGATACGACGGTCAGCTCCAGCGTAACGC
>JAEZJL010000444.1 GCA_023415815.1 Bacillota bacterium
CATAATAACTTTACTCCCTTGCGTGATTATCCCCTCACAATCTTATCTTATTTGGCGGGTCGCGTCAAATATAAATGCTCGTAATTACAGCTTTGAAGCCGATCCGGAAGGTAAAGGCCTGAAAAAATTGTTTACCCTGCGGAAGGGCTTTGCGCGCTGTGCCTGGAAGCGGTGGGGCGCAGTTGGAAAGAGCTTTGATATGCGCTGTTCTGAGGGCATATAGAGTTTTCTTTATACTTGAAATATAGATATTGAGGATTGTATTACCGGAGCCGGAACAATAGAATTATTTATAGAAACATTATGTAAAGGGGATGATGCAATGTCTTGGGAAAGGCCGGATGTATTAGTCATCGGAGGCGGGACAGTTGCCGCGGTAGCAGCCCTGGAAGCGAGCAAAACCTGTTCGGTTATGATGATTAGTAAGGACCGTGTAATGGGAGGGGCCAGTATACAGGCTTCAGGGGGAATTGCCTTACCCGGCATCGCAGGCGAGGACCTCGATGTGTTTGCGGAGGATACAATGAGGGCCGGTCAGGGTATAAACGACCGTGCATTGGTAAATGTTCTCGCCCGGGAAGGAGCATCGTACATACAGTATCTGGAAGACCTCGGGGTTGTGTTTGACCAGGACAAATCGGGCAAATACCGTATCTATAAAAAAACCGAAGGGCATTCCGTGATGCGCAATTACAATGACCGGAGGGGGTATCACGAAATTGCCCGGGTGCTCAAGGCAAACCTGATTCAAAGCAAGGTCAGGCTACTGGAGCATACAATGGTGTTCGACATGTGCTGCGACGACGGAAGAGTGACCGGATGCACCGCTTATTCCTTAAAAACCGGGAAGCTCATAAATATAGCGCCCAAGGTTGTAATTCTGGCAACCGGCGGTTACGGCAGGGTCTATGGCATCAGCGACAACTCGACCGGGCTGACGGGCGAAGGCCAGAGCATGGCGCTTGACTGCGGCGCGGAGTTGATGGATATGGAAATGGTGCAGTTCATCCCGCTGGCGTTCCCTTATCCCCAGGGAATGGTGGGCACGTTTATAGGGATGTGCTCCATCTTCGGACCGGCCGTAAAGCTCTATAATGCCTCGGGTGAACGCTTCATGGCCCGTTATCAGCCTGAGAAGATGGAGTATGCGACGCGCGACCAGGTGGCAAGGGCTATTTTCCGGGAGATCAGGGACGGAAGGGGGACCGGAAGGGGCGGTATTATCGTGGACACAACGGGAAACGACCCGTCGCTGCTCCAGCAATATAAACTGTCCACGCCGGCAGTATACGCCGCCTTGGGAAGAGTATTCGGCGAAAAAGCCTCCAACTGGCAGGCGCCCTTTGAGGCTATGCCCTCTCAGCACTTCTGCATGGGCGGGGTGCGGATTGACGAAGAATGCAGGACCGGGGCGTGTACCAACCTCTTTGCGGCCGGCGAGGTAACGGGAGGGATTCACGGAGCCAACCGCCTAGGCGGCAATGCGCTGACCGAGGTAGTGGTGTTCGGGAAGCTTGCGGGCTGCTCAGCCAGGGAAGAGGCCGCCAAAGCCCGTGCATGTCCGGATAAAAAACTGGAGGAATATTTCAGCGGACAGGCGTCTGTCCTTGATAAGCTCACGTCAGGCGGCGACGAAGCCGGTATCACAGGTACTCAATTGAAAGACCGGGTGGGGAAAATACTGTGGGAATTCGGTGGAATAGTGAGAAACGGCGATTTGCTGGAGGAGGGTATCAAAAGGCTGGAAGAGTCGAAGGCGGAGTCGGAAGCAATGAAGGCCGGAGCGGGGGCCAGATGGAACTATTCTCTCGTAGAAGCCCTGGAGGTAAAGCATATGATAAAGGTCGGCGAGGCGATCCTGAAGTCGGCCTTATTGCGTAAGGAAAGCCGCGGCTCGCATTACAGGGAGGACTTCCCTGAAAAGGACCCCGCTTATCTTGCAAATATGGTCGTATACCGGCGCGATGACCGGCTTTACTGTGAAAACAGGCCGATTGCCTGAAATATGCGGGAGGAGGAAAATGAAGATGCTTGAAGTTGAAATATTGCGATATAATCCGGGAAAGGATGTAAAACCGTATTTCCAGAAGTTCGCAGTACCGCTTGAGAGAGGCGTTACGGTGCTCGGAGTCCTGGATTGCATCAGAAAGAATTTTGATGAATCCCTTGCTTACAAAATCTATTGCACAAACCAGCATTGCGGAGAATGCGGCGTAATGCTGAACGGCAAGCCCGTTCTGGCATGTCATGAGCTTATCACGACCGATCAGGTTGTGTTAAAGCCGCTGGCGCGTTTTCCCGTTGTCAAGGATCTCGTTGTGGACGCCGACAGCATAATCAGGCAGCAGTGCGCGCAGCTGCCCGCGCTGGAGGGCACGAAGCGGAACTGGGAACTGCTGACCGAAGACGAGCAGCAGGTCTTTTTTATGGCCGGAGGGTGCATCGGATGCTCTATTTGCCAGTGCATGTGTCCCCTTCATAAGGAGGATCAGGAGATAACGGCAGGTCCTGCCTTTTATGTAGCGCTGTCCCAGCACCTTCTCAGGGCGCGTACAAAAGAGGAAATGGACGTTATACTGTCTAAGGCTGTTGAACATGGCATATTGAAATGCACCGCGTGCAAAAACTGTTCCAGGAACTGCCCCAAGGAGATCGACCCGTTTAAAGTCATATCCGTGATTATAGACAGAATCCTCAGGGATACAAACATTCCGGTTACCAATCCAAAATTGCTGAAGGAAATCAAGACTTTAATTTAACAAACAAATAAAAATATTTAAAGGAAGGATAAGCTTATGAATGTAGCAGCAAAGTTATCCGGCATTGTCGGGGAAAAATATTTTTCTACCGATCCGGCGATTATTGAGGCGTACCGGGATACCCTTTTCCCGGTGGACCCGCCAAGACCCTTCGGGGTCATTCTTCCGGAGACCACGGAGGAAGTGGTCGATATCGTGAAGCTGTGCAACGAAATAAAAATGCCCATCGTTCCGATAGCGGTCGGCGCTCCGATCAACGGAATGAATGTCTGTATCGAAAACGGGCTGGTAATGGATCTGAGCCGTATGAACAAAATTATCGATATCGACCCGGACACCATGGTAGCGGTAATCGAGCCCGGAGTGACCATCGGTCAGATGATTAAGGCGCTGGAGCCATACAATCTGATGACGTCCTATCCGAATTCCTCACCGCCCGTCTCCGTGCTGGCCAATATAATCTTTCTGAAGGGCTCGGGCCAGCACATTACAAAGTTCGGGACGGCCGACTATTACCTGCAGGGCGTTGAGGCCGTCATGGGGACGGGAAAGGTGGTTAAGACCGGATCGGGCGCCCTGGACAGCTCCGACTGGCATTTCAGGTACTGCCTTGGCCCGGATCTGTCCGGTCTGTTTGTAGGCTCGCTGGGAACGATGGGAATCGTCACAAAGGGCGCTATCAAGCTGGCGCCGATAGCCGAGCGCACCTGGTCGGTAGCGCTGGGCTTCAACAAAATACAGGAGGCTGTGAAGCCGATCAATTTTATAGGCAAATACCGGATGGCCGACTATATCAACGGCCAGTACTGGTATACGGGAGTCATCACGGATACCGACTACCCGTGGGAGGTAACCGGCGGCAAGGCGGCCCTGCCTCTGGATTACATGGATAATTGGCGTAAAAGCAGGGGGCTGGCTCCGGTATGGTTCCATCTGGCCATTGAAGGCAGTGAACGGGAGGTCGAAGTGCGGCGCCAGATTTTGGAGGAATACATAGACAGGGAAGGCCTTACCCGGATGGATATGAGCAACGACGGCTGGTATCACGTCCGCGACGTCCAGATACAGGGCACCATCAGCTCTACGGCCGCTCGCTTCTGCCGCCACCGCGGAGGCGGCTGGTCCTCGCTGGTATTCATAGCGCCGATTAAAAAATGGGGCGACATTCTTGATCCTGTCATAGAAAAAGGAAGGGAATTCGGATTTGATCCCACTTACCTCTTGAAGGTGTTCGGACCGTATGCGCATACCTCTCAGTGCCGGTTCGTGCTGTCGTACAATAAGAGCGATCCGGACGAACGTGAACGGGCCAAGCAGTTTACAAGGGAATTCACGCTTCACGCGCTCAAAAACGGCGGCGTCATTCACAGGCAGACCCTGCAGCCCGACCTTGTCATGCAGCATCAGCCGGAGTACTTTGATTTGCTCAAGCAGATTAAAAACGTTATGGACCCTAACTGCATCTTAAACCGGGGGGTTCTGGGATTGCGGGAAAACGACGGAAAGGGGAGTGTATAACATGGCTGTGCAAAAAGAAAAAACACTCAAAAATCTCGGACTATGCGCCCGCTGCAGACAATGCAGGATGGTTTGCGAGGTGCCTATCGCAAAAACCATGCTGCCGATCTGCCCAAGCGGGGAATATTTCAAATACGATTCGTATTTTGCTTCCGGCCGCATAACTCTGGCCAAAAAGCTCCTCCAGGGCCAGATTGATTTCGACCCGAGCATACTGAAGCTGATATATTCCTGTACACTTTGCGGTTCGTGCAAGCAGCAGTGCCCCATCCTGGGGTTTGACCCCATGGAGGCTACAGGCGTCATGCGCGAGCTGGCTGTCGAAAGGGGCTTGGCCGACGATTATTATCCGGCTCCGAGTGAGAAGCCTCTGGAGGTGGAAATAACGGAGGATAAAAGCTCCTCCACCGCTTTGTTTATCGGCTGTGAAGCGCAATCCGACGCGGCCTCGGTCAATGCGGCCGCAAAGGCTCTGAAAAGCAGCGGCGCAGCCTTCCGGATTTTATCCGGCTGCTGCTGCGGCGGATATCTGCTGCGCAAGGGGGACGTGAAGGGCTTCAACCTGAGAAAGGAGGAAAATATCGCGCTGTTCAAGAGTATGAAGCTCAAGGAGATTATCACGCACGATCCGATGTGCTACAAGGTGCTTAAAGATGATTATGACCTTGAAAGCCACGGAATAAAGGTAACATTCTACCTTGAACCGGTTGCGAAGGCACTGTCGGAGAAAGCCGGAAAAATGCCGGGGAGCTGTCGGAAAGCGGCTTATCATGATCCCTGCTATCTGGGGCGGTATATGGGCGTCTATGATCTGCCGCGCGAGGTTATTAAGGCTCTCGGCGGCTACGAGCTTGTAGAGTTGAAAAGGGAACGTGAAAATACGCTTTGCTGCGGGGGTATGCCTGATTGGATTAACGCAGCGGCAGACGCTGCTTCCGCCGAAATCATCAAAGAGGCCGAAGAAGCCGGAGCCGAGCTGATCATAACAGCCTGTCGGAATTGCCGCCGCCAGCTTGCTGAAACCGCAGAAAAAATCGGCTCGAGGATTGCCGTCGAAGACCTGTCGTCTTTGCTTGAAAGGGCTATCTGATTTAAATATAAAAGGGAGGTTAAGACATTGAAAATTGTCGGCTTAAAAATATATCCGATCACATTAAGATTCGGGTATATCATTGAAGAATCCTTTGGATCGGTAGGCAGGGAAGAAAAAAACGTTTTGCTTCAAATATTTACTGACGAAGGGATCACCGGGCTTGGCGAGGCGATAACCCTGGGGCCGTTCTATTCCTCGGAGAGCCAGGGTACCGTTACAGACCTGATTGTAAACTATTTTGCGCCCAAGGTGCTTTTAGGCGAGGACCCGTTCAATATAGACAAAATCATCAACAAAATGGACAAGGTGGCTACGGGGCATTCAATAGCAAAAACAGCCGTTGACTTCGCTCTCCACGATATAATGGCCAAATCCCTTGGAATTCCTGTGTACAAGCTGATAGGCGGAGCGTTCACCGATAAGATACCGCTTCGATACGGCATAGGCAGCGGCACGCCGGAGCAAATGGCGGCAATGGCCATGAGGGGCGTCAAGGAAGGATATACCTGCATCAAGATGAAATGCGGCATGAATCCGAAAAAGGAAATCGAATGCGTGGCTGCAGTCCGTGAGGCCATCGGGGAGGATATCGACATCACCATCGACATCAATCAGTCCTTTACCACCGAGCAGGCCATCCGATGGATAAGAAAGGTTGAAAAGTACAATATTCTTAACGTTGAACAGCCTGTCCCCCTGTTTGACCTGTATGGCCTGAAGAGGGTGCGCGATAACGTCGAAACCGCCATCGGCGCATGCGAATCCGGCTATAGCATTACGGATGTGATGAAGATCATCAAGGCGGACGCAGCCGACTATCTCCACTTTAAGGTCGCCAGATCCGGCGGCTTCTACAGGGGCAAGCAGATCGTAAGCATGACAAGGGCCGCCGGCATGTCCTGCATGGGCTCGACACAGCTGGGGATGGGCGTTGAGCTGGCGGCCATGGCTCATTTCGCGGTAGCCAACATCCAGCTGGGACATGCTCCGTACCAGAGCTCGGGATACGGCGGAGGCCTGTTGAATCTATTCGACGAAGTGTCCACAAAGGATATAAAAGATGATATTGTAACGCCTACGCCTTTGATAACCGGCGGACATCTTTATGTTCCCAATGGACCGGGACTCGGAGTTGAGATCAATAAGACGGGACTGGACAAGTGGCTGGGCGGCAAGCCGATTGAGGTCGGCGAATGCCGGTAGCCTCAAAACGGCGATTTAAGGCACGTTCCGGCAGGTTTACTTCCTCCTTTAAGGGCTAACAGGATGCCGCCTTGGGATACAGGCGCGCATCCTTTCCCCAAGTACAAACAGGGATAGTTCTATTTTCTGCAGCAACCAAAGTCGGCTATGAATTTAAATTATTTGAGGAGGTCGAAGAAATGGTGAGCAACAACAAACGGGGAGTATTGGAGCTTGGTCCTGGTATACGCGAAGGCTGGA
>JAEZJL010000389.1 GCA_023415815.1 Bacillota bacterium
CATAACAAATTTTCACCTTCCCGAATCGACGCTGATCATGCTGATAAGCGCGTTCGCCGGAAGGGAAAACGTGATGGAGGCCTACAGGCAGGCCGTTGATAAGAGGTATAGGTTTTTCAGCTTCGGCGACGCAATGATGATAAGGTGAGGGAGAAAAATGGCAGCGGTAAAATATGAACTGATAAAGAAGTGTAAGCAAACGGGAGCCAGGCTGGGCAGGGTGCATACGCCGCACGGCTCCTTCGACACGCCGGTATTCATGCCGGTGGGGACGCAGGCGACGGTCAAGGGTATGTCTCCTGCGGAACTGAAGGAAATCGACGCAAAAATCATATTGAGCAATACCTACCATTTATATATGAGGCCGGGCAGCGAAATCGTCAGGGATGCTGGCGGACTTCACGGCTTCATGTCGTGGGACAGGGCCATACTGACGGACAGCGGAGGCTTTCAGGTTTTCAGCCTGAGCGACCTGAGGGATATAAAAGAAGAAGGCGTGACCTTCAAATCCCATATCGACGGCTCAAGGCACTTTTTTACCCCGGAGTCGGCCGTTAAGATACAGAACGACCTGGGCTCAGATATAATTATGGCCTTTGACGAGTGCATACCTTATCCGGCGGAATACGACTACGCCAAAAAATCGCTCGAAAGGACCACCCGGTGGGCAAAGCGCTGCAAGGACGCGCACAGGGATACCGAAAGGCAGTCGCTTTTCGGAATCGTACAGGGCGGCATATACAGGGATCTGCGCATACAGAGCGTTAACGAGCTGCTCGAGCTTGACTTCCCGGGCTATGCCGTAGGCGGGTTGAGCGTGGGCGAGCCTAAGGAGGACATGTATGCGATGCTTGAGTGCACCGTCCCCCTGCTTCCGGAGGAAAGGCCCAGATATCTTATGGGCGTCGGAAGTCCAGATTACCTTATCGAAGGTACGATACGCGGCATAGATATGTTCGACTGCGTCCTGCCGACAAGGATCGGACGTAACGGTACCGTACTTACGAGCCAGGGGAAAATGATAGCCAGGGACGCGAAGTTTGCCCGCGACTATACGCCTCTTGACCCCAACTGCGACTGCTATGTATGCAGAAACTTTTCAAGGGCATATATCAGGCACCTGTTAAAGGCGCAGGAGGTATTGGGCATAAGGCTGACGACCTGGCACAACCTAAAATTTCTTTTGGACTTGATGAAAAACATAAGACAGGCTATAATAGAGGATAGGCTGGGTGATTTTAGAAATGAATTTTTCAGGTCATTCGGATATCTCAAATAAATTCTAAGGAGGATAATTATGCCAGAAGGTGCAGGTGGCGGCGGCCTTTTACTTACAGTAGGCTATTTGCTGTTTTTCATCGTTATCATGTATTTACTGATTTTTCTGCCCCAGAGAAGACGGGACAAGAAAGCCAAGCAAATGCTCAGCGAGCTTCAGGTCGGATTTTTCGTCGTGACAATAGGGGGCGTATCCGGCAAGGTAATAAATCTGAAGGACGACGAGGTCACCGTTGAAACGGGCGTCGAGAAAGCCAAGATAAACTTTAAAAAGTGGGCCGTAAAGGAAGTCATAAAGCCCGTTGAATCGTAAAAGAAGCGCCTGGAGCGCTTTTTTTGTGAGGGCGGGACAATATGGGGGAAGACTGCTTTTCCTGTTCTAATCCAGGCTGTGCCGTAATAGGATATATTGTATCATCCCGTAAAAGCGCAGGAGGTATCCTATGATCAACAGCGCAAATCCGTCCGCAAAAGCACCTTTGAATGAAAGCATGGACGTATTGTCCGTATTGAAAGGCATCCTGGCGGCTTATGTCGTCACCATTCCGGTATTCATGCTGTTTGCGCTTCTGCTTACCAATATCGATTTTCCCGAAAGGCTTATAACACCCGTCGTTGTGGTCACAACAATCATCAGCGTCCTTTTTGCCGGCTCTACGGCCACTGTAGGGTCCAAGAGCAAAGGCTGGATCAACGGCGCTATCGTGGGCTTTATTTACATGCTGGTGCTTTACTTCATCAGCAGTCTGGTTTTCAACAATTTTACAGTAGACAAGTACGTGATAACAATGGCCGTTATCGGGGTGCTCACGGGGGCTATCGGGGGAATTATCGGCGTAAACATGAAAAAGGGGTCCAAATATAAGCGCGGCAGAGGATAAAAAATCCTTTTCAACGATATGCCGTTATGTTATAATATTGAACGCGGCAAGGTACATCCTGCCCGCATATGATTCACAATAGAAACGGGAGGGATACATATGAAGCATATAAAGACCATCAACGGCGCCGCATTAAAAGAAGGCTTGAAAAACAGCGGCTGCGGCGAATGCCAGACATCCTGCCAGTCAGCCTGCAAAACTTCCTGTACGGTCGCAAACCAGAAATGCGAGAAGAGATAATCAAAGCGGCAAATAAAGCATATTTTCAAAAAAAGGGTGAAAAGATACCGTCTTTTTACCTTTTTTAATGTGAGGGGACACACTGGGAATCCTCTTTGAACGGAGATTCGGATGATACACAAATTCAGGCTTTTTGGAAAAAACATAGTGCTCGATGTGAATAGCGGCGCGGTTCACCTTTTTGACGAGCTTGCCTATGAGCTGCTGGACATTTTCGAGGGGGACGGCAGGCAGGCCGTTATGGACAGGCTGTCCGGCAGGTATGCTGCGGAAGACATCGCCGGCGCCCTTGAGGAGCTGGAAGAGCTGAAAAGACAGGGACAGCTTTTTACCGAGGATATTTACGAGGAATATCTGCCCGCATGGGACAGGAAGCCGGTGGTAAAGGCCCTGTGCCTGCACATAGCCCACGACTGCAACCTCAGATGCCGCTACTGCTTTGCTTCTACGGGGGATTTCGGCTCGGGCAGGACGCTCATGCCGCCCGAAACAGGCAAAAAGGCCATTGATTACCTCATAAAAGCCTCAGGCGGCAGGCGCAACCTTGAGATAGATTTTTTCGGAGGCGAGCCTCTGATGAACTTCAATACGGTGAAGGAAACCGTATATTACGCTGAGGAAAAGGGCAGGGAATCCGGTAAGAATTTCAGATTCACCATAACTACCAATGCACTCCTTTTGAACGAGGAGCACAAGGCTTTCATCAACGAGCATATGGGCAACGTTGTGCTCAGTATCGACGGCAGGAAGGAAGTAAACGACAGGATGCGCTTCAGGGCCGACGGCAGCGGTACCTACAGTGCCATTCTGCCCAAAATAAAGGACATTGCGGACTCGAGAAACCAGGACGGATATTATGTACGCGGCACCTTTACGCGGGAAAACCTTGATTTTTCGGAGGATGTCCTTCATCTTGCGGACCTGGGCTTTAAGCAGATTTCCGTGGAGCCGGTGGTAGCCGCGGTAAATTCCGGCTTTGACCTCAGGGAGGAGGACCTTCCGGCGCTTTTCGAGGAGTATGAAAAGCTCGCCGCCGAATATGTGAGGAGACACCGTGAAGGGCACGGCTTTAACTTTTTCCATTTCATGCTCGACCTCGAGCAGGGGCCGTGCGTCGCCAAAAGACTCAAGGGCTGCGGCTCGGGCCACGAATATCTTGCCGTAACCCCCGAAGGCGACCTCTTTCCATGCCATCAATTTGTCGGAATGGACGGCTTCAAAATGGGCAATGTATATAATGAAGGAGCTTTGAACGAGAAAGTCCGCGATATGTTTAAAAACTCCACTATTTACACCAAGGAGGACTGCCGGAGCTGCTGGGCCAGGTTCTACTGCAGCGGCGGTTGCGCGGCAAACGCCTTCCAGTTTAACAAAAGCCTGGACAGGCCGTACAGGGTGGGCTGCGAGCTGGAGAAAAAACGCGTGGAATGCGCAATATGGGCAAAGGTATGCGAGCATACCGATGAGGAAGCAGGTTGATAGCATGAAGCTTACCGTTCAGGACCTTAAAAATAGCGAAGAGGTAAGAACCTTTCTTGAGATAGCAGAAAAGCAGATAGACGTCCTGGGGTATACCGAGCATTCCTTCAGGCATGTTTCCCTTGTCTCAAAAACAGCGGGCGACATCCTGGAGCACCTGGCGTTTGACGCCAGGGAGGTGGAGCTGGCCAGGATAGCCGGGTATCTGCACGATATAGGAAATGCCGTAAACAGGGAGGACCATGCGCATTCGGGAGCCATCATGGCATACGGTCTGCTGGTCAAGCTGGGGATGGATTACCGTGAAGCCGCGGAGGTGATGCTGGCCATAGGGAACCACGACGAGAGGACGGGGACGGCTGTCAGCAATATTTCCGCAGCGCTGATCCTGGCGGACAAATCGGACGTTCACAGGAGCAGGGTGAGGAATACCGATTTTGCGACCTTCGACATACACGACAGGGTCAATTACGCCGTTGAGAAATCCGCGATAAGAATCGAGCGGGAAACAAAGTCCGCGGTGCTCGAGCTCGATATCGATACCAAGATATGTCCGGTCATGGACTATTTTGAAATATTCCTGACAAGGATGACAATGAACAGGAGGGCGGCAAGCTTTCTCGCTCTGAATTTCCAGTTGATGATAAATGGGACGAGATTGCTTTAAAAGCCTTAAAATGACAACGTGACGGGGAGCCATTAAGTATTGACGTGCCTGGATGATAGTTATATAATATTTCATGCAGTCAAGTAAAAAAAAGGGGGAAATTTACAGATGAAAGGGAACAACGGGGTAAAATTTTTCCTGGTTATTGCCGCTATTGCAGTTTTTACCTATATCTGCGCTTCCGGCAATTTTTTCGGGATCCAGGTGCCCGGGGCCTATTACCAGATCAGGCAGGGCATCGATATAAACGGTGGCATAGACGCGACACTTTTTGCCGTAAAGACCGACGGTGGAAAGCCCACTCAGAAGGAGCTTGATACGGCAAAAACTATCATAATGAAAAGATTGGACAAGCTTGGCATACTTGACAGAGAGGTGGCGCCGGACATCAACAGCGGGCGCATCATCGTCAGGATACCCTGGAAGCCGGGTGAAACCAATTACAATCCCGACAGCGCGATAAAGGAGATTGGCGCTACGGCGCTTCTGACCTTCCGCGAGGTCGATGAAAGCAAAAAGGACGCAAAGGGAAATTACCTGCCGTTGGACGATAAAATAATCCTCCAGGGAACGGATATACTTGACGCTACTCCGGGCAAGAATACGGAAAACGGAGGAATGCAGGTTTCCTTTACCTTGAGCGCAGAAGGAAAGCAGAAATTCTCGGAAGCTACGGCAAGGCTGATCGGAAAGCCCATAGCTATTTTCATGGACGACCAGTTTATATCGGCGCCTAATGTGGAAGGCCACATAACCAACGGAGACGCGCGTATTACTCTCGGTTCGGCAAGCGATGACGCGGCCGTTAAGGAAGCAAAGGATCTCGCCGATACAATCAGGGCCGGCTCGCTGCCCTTCAAGCTTGAAGCAAAGCAGGTCAACGCCATAAGCCCGCTGCTCGGCAAGGGCGCCCTGAAGGTCACACTTGACGCCTTCCTCGTGGCGTTCATACTTGTCTGCCTGTTCATGATAGGCTACTACAGGCTGCCGGGAGTGCTTGCATGTATAGCTCTCATAGGCCACACGGTATTGCAGCTGCTATTCATATCCTGGACGGGAATAACGCTGACGCTGCCCGGATTGGCAGGCGTTATCCTGACCGTCGGTATGGGCGTTGACGCAAACATCATTATATTTGAAAGAATAAAGGAAGAGCTCCGAAACGGCAAAACGCTGCGTGCGGCAATAGACACCGGTTTCAAGCGCGCATTCACCGCAATACTTGACGCAAATATGACGACCCTGATTGCGGCGGTTGTGCTGTATATCTTCGGCACCGGTCCGATGCTCTCCTTCGCATTGACGCTCGGACTCGGCGTATTGCTGAGCTTCCTGACGGCGGTAACGGTTTCAAGAATAATGATAAAGTCGATATCAGATCTGGATATAGCCAAGCATCACTGGCTGTATGGCGTATAGGGAGGTGCCGGAATGATAGATTTAATTGGAAAGAAGTATTACTTTTTCGGCCTGTCAATATTATTGATACTTGCCGGAGTCGTCGGGCTGATCGTTAACGGCGTACAGCTGGACATACAGTTCCAGGGAGGGACCATCATACAGATGGAGATGCCCAATGACAATTATGATACCGCAAAAGCGGAAAAAATTGTTATGGACACCATAAACAAAAAGGCTACCATCCAGAAGTCCTCCACGTATAATGCAGACAACGCGAGCAGCAAGCTGTATCTCATGGTGCTGAACATCGGAAGCAGCGAGACATTGAAGGATACCGAGCGTGAGGCGGTTGTGAATGCACTGAAAAAAGAGTTCAATGTCGCGGAAAAAGCAAGTGTCAACGTAAACAGCGTTGAGCCCTTCATCGGCGACGAAATAAAGACAAAAGCATTGTATGCCATATTCTGGGCCTCTCTTGCAATCATACTTTACGTGTGGTGGAGGTTCAAGATAATGTCCGGTCTGTCGGCCGGAGTTATGGCGGTCATAGCCCTGCTGCACGACGTCATGATCATGTGCGCGGTATACTTCATATTCAGGATACCGCTCAACGACTCATTCGTTGCCGCGGTATTGACGGTCATAGGATATTCGATGAACGATACCATCATCATCTATGACCGTATAAGGGAAAACAGCCATCTGCTCCGCAAGGTGCCGATAGGCGAGCTTGTAAACAAGAGCGTCATCCAGACGCTGAACAGGTCGATCAACACCGTTGTGACAGTGCTGATTTGTATCGTGACCCTGTATATATTTGCGGCCTACAACAATATAACGTCTGTTAAGGACTTTACGCTTCCCTTGATAGTCGGTATAGCAAGCGGCATGTATTCCTCTATCTTTGTAGCCAGCTCTCTCTTCGTAGTCTGGAAGGAAGGCCAGGAAAAGAAGAGGATCTCGGCCAAAGCGGCAAAATCAAAGGCATAATCAAAACCGGCCGGAAGGCCGGTTTTTTTGTGTAAGCAGGTTGCATTCCATGGCGGCGTGTGCTATCCTTAATGTAAAAGATTGACGGTATCGGTTTCGAACCGTACAGGGAAAAATATAAAATATGGCCGAAACACTGCTTTGAGCCCCTTGGGCCAGAGACAGGACAGAGATAGCTAAATATGTGATCGATACCTGTCATACAGGTTTCTTTGACGGTCTGTCCTAATCGGGTCAGGCCGTTAAAATTTATCAGGGAGGTATCGATATGGACAAAAAAATAACTGTCAACGATTTCAGGGAAGCGAAACGGACGGGGACCAAGATCACTATGCTGACGGCTTATGATTATCCTACTGCGAAAATCATAGACGAGGCCGGGGCTGACTCTATCCTTGTCGGGGATTCGCTGGGCATGGTGGTGCTGGGGTACGAGGACACGACCCGGGTCACCATGGAGGATATGCTGCACCATGTAAAGGCAGCGGCAAGAGGTACTAAAAGGGCGCTGCTCGTGGGAGACATGCCGTTCCTGACATATCACCTCGGCAGGTATGAGAGCGTCAGAAACGCCGGCAGGCTGGTAAGCGAGGGCGGCTGCAAGGCGGTCAAGCTTGAAGGCGGACGTGAGGTCGTCGAGGACGTGAAGGCGATCATAAGCGCGGGCATACCCGTCATGGGGCATCTCGGCTATACGCCGCAGTCGGTTAATGTTTTCGGCGGACACAAGGCCCAGGGAAAGACGCTTGATACTGCGGAGAAGATATTTGAAAACGCTCTGCTGCTTCAAGAGGCCGGGGTATTTTCAATTGTGCTTGAATGCATCCCATATAAGCTTGCGGCATATATGGCCGGAAAACTGGACATACCTGTAATCGGTATAGGCTCGGGAGCCGGCTGCGACGGACAGGTCCTTGTCACACCCGATATGCTCGGACTTTTCAGGGATTTTACCCCGAAGCATGTCAAGAAATACCTGGATATGGGCGGAGCATACGAAGAGGCGGTAAAAAAGTATATGGAGGAGGTAAGGGAGGGCGCTTTTCCCACGCCTCAGAATTCCTTCATAATCGACGACGAGGTAATAGATGCGCTGCAAAAAAGATTCGGATAAGCGGTAATGTAAAATACAGGATTTAAACAGGAGACAGGCTATGAGGGTAATAGAGAAGATAAGCGAGCTGAAGGCGGCGGTTGCCGCCCAAAGAAGGGCGGGCAGGACAATAGGACTGGTCCCTACCATGGGTTATCTGCACGAAGGCCACCTTTCACTTGTGCAGGCTTCGCGCAGGGATAACGACATCACCGTCATGAGTATCTTTGTGAATCCGGCTCAATTCGGCCCGAACGAGGATTTTGAAAAATACCCCAGGGATCCCGGCGGCGATTCCCGGAAGGCTGAGGAAGCCGGGACGGATATAATATTCGCGCCGTCTGCGGATGAAATCTATCCAGGGGGATATAGTACATATGTGGACATAAGCGGCATAACCGACAGGATGTGCGGCAAATCAAGGCCCGGCCATTTTAAAGGCGTAGCCACGGTTGTGACAAAGCTTTTCAACATCGTCCAGCCCGACAGGGCATATTTCGGACAAAAGGACGCCCAGCAGCTGGCAGTGATAAAAAAACTTGTCAGAGAGCTGAATATGAATGTCGAGATTGCAGCCTGCCCGATCGTAAGGGAAAAGGACGGGCTGGCGATGAGCTCAAGAAATGTCTACCTGAATTCCGAAGAGCGTAAGGCCGCGCTGGTCCTGTCAAAATCCCTTTTCAGGGCCGAGAGGCTGATAGCGCAGGGAGAGAGGGATTCGGACAGGGTTCGCAGGAGCGTTGAAGTGGAAATCAGGGAGGAAAGCCTCGCGGACGTAGAGTATGTTACCGTGGTTGACGCCGATACGCTGGAAGAGCTCAAGCTGCTGAAGGGCAGGGTGCTAGTGGCTGTTGCTGCGAAATTCGGCAGGACAAGGCTGATAGACAATGTTGTTGTGGAGGTACGATGATGTATATTACAATGATGAAGTCAAAAATACACAGGGCAAGGGTAACCGATGCAAATCTCAACTATGTGGGAAGCATAACCATTGACGAGGAGCTAATGGAAGCGGCGGATATTATCGAAAACGAAAAGGTCCAGATCGTGAACAACAACAACGGAAAGCGCTTTGAAACATATGTCATCCCCGGGCAGAGAGGCAGTGGCATGATTTGCCTTAACGGAGCAGCCGCAAGGCTTGCCCATCCGGGAGATATTGTGATCATAATGGCTTATGGCATTTTATCCAGGGAAGAGGCCTCAGGCTTCAAGCCGAGAATCATTATACTGGATGCAGCCAACAGGATAGCGGACATACGATTCTCCGAGGAACACGGCAATATCGAATAGCCTTGCCTGGAGCATGTAAAATAGAGTATAATGGTTATGTCCCCATTTGCCTATTTAACCTGTATTGGAGGGATTGTCATGGAAGCATTCTTTTATCCGGTTGTGGTAGTGGAAAATGAGGAGGAGCTCGGAGTGGTTACCAGCTACTGTGATGAGTACAAAATAGACTTCCAGTTCCTGGACAACGACCTGAACAACTTTCCCGCACAGATATTGATGTTTGTCGATAAAGACGATTTCAATATGTTTCTCAAGAATATTGAAGAATAATAAAGATAAATGCACCTTATTTCAGGTGCATTTATCTTTTAAAGACGAAATCAAGGACAAGACCTCCAATGATAGCTTCAGCGCCAATAGTAAAGCTTGTTTTGACGATTGCCTTCGATACAAAATCAAAATATGAACTGTAAGTAAGGACGGTATAGTTCATAAGTACCATCAGCGTGCCTATTAGAAAAAGCCCCAGAAAAATAAAGCAGCCGTATTTTATCAAAGCTTTCGGAAGCTTTTCCATTTTATCAAAGGCATTCATAACCTTTTCCAGGTTTTTTATAAGATTCCGCTGCAAGGCCACACCCCCTTCTCAAATGAGATATAACCACTTCATGTT
>JAEZJL010000455.1 GCA_023415815.1 Bacillota bacterium
TTATTATATTATCGAACACCTGGACCATATTGTTTACTTCGCCTTTTATTTCGGTGCTCATATCTATCTGGGAATCGATTTTCAGCTCGCAATAGTACTTTTTGAGCTCGTGCTTCATAAGCAGCTCGACTCTTTTTACAAGCTCGTCCACGGTGAACTTGGCGGTAGAGGAGGCGTTCATCTGGACAGCCTGGCCCTTTACGGCGGAAATGACGTCCGACATATACGCGCAGTAAGGCTTCATCTTTTCCAGCCAGGAAAGCATATCCTTTGCAATGTCCTTATGGTCGGAAATCGTCACGCTTTCATCGTCTATCGAATCCCTGTACTCGTAGGCCAGGTCCTTCAAGGCCTCTATGCCTCCTGCCAGGGACATGATGGGAGTCTTCAGATTGTGCGCTATCCCGCCTATCAGCTGCCCCAGGGACGCCAGCCGCTCCTGCTCGAGCAGGAAGGACTGGCTTTCCTTCAAAGAGTTTATATTCTGGATTTCACGCTGCTGTATCTTGTTAAACGCAAGGACAAGGTCGCCTATTTCGTCATTTGAGGTGACGGCCAGCTTTTTGTCTATGTCGGTCTCAACCCCGCCGGCTATCTCGATAAGACTGCTGGTAACCCTTGAGACGTCCTCCGCCATTGTTTTCGAGAAAAAATAAAGGACGAGGACATTCAGTATGAACAGGACCACGAAGCTGACGACGAAGAAGTATACGGTCTCCTCCGAGTTTATGTCGTATTTTATTCCCAGAATCCATTCCCTGCCGTTGATTTCTATCCTTTTGACCACGCCCTGCGTGTCTACGGAGTAAAAATCGTACACCCGCCCGCTGTATTGCGCGGACAGCTCCCGGATATACTTCAGGTAGAAATCGCTCAGCGCCGAGCCGTCCGAGACGGTGACCTTTCCCTCCGGATCTATCACAAACGCATCGTCATACGGGTTTATAAGCTTTACGCTTCGCAGCAGCGCTTCGGCTTCGCCGATGTCCCCAAAGCTCGGGCCGCTGAAAATGTTTTCCAGCTGCATTTCATAGTAGGCAAATTCTATTTCGCTCTTGTCCTTTATAACCCTCGAATATCCGATAGAGGCCGTAAACAATATGCCGACCATGATGACCGGAATCAATTGCAGAAAAATTTTGGACAGGAGCCTGAAATTTTTGTCCGGATTATCCTGGGGGCCGCCGATATTGAGCATAACGTTGACGAAGATGCGTTTGGAGAAAATATGCGTCACGACGGCGGCAAGTGTCATAAAGGAAAAGATGAGAATCCAGATCCTCACGGAATTCAGATCTAGTCCCCTTTTCAGGATCGTCATCACAATAATGACCACCAGGTTGGGCACCAGTATCTGCATGATGTAAATGGTATACGGCAGATTAAGGCACTTCCGCCTTATAGAGCTTATACCGGGCAGGTCGTTTTTATCGAGCTTTCTCCATCTGTCGACCCTGCGGAGCAGTATTTTTAAGTAAGTATTGCCAAGCAGCAATATCAGGAACAGGATGATAAAAAACTGCTGGGTGTAAGTAAAGGTGTTGACATCTATCTGAAACTGCGTGTTGACGGTCCCTGGCGGATAATTCAGCACGCTGGGAATCACAGGATAAAAAAGTATAGCTATACATATGATGGTAACGCTGAATACCAACATAATCGCGGTGCTGGTCTTTAAATTATCGGCCCTTTCCCGGATGAAGCCGGCTGTTTTATTCATGGGAAAACAGTCTCCTTATGGCTGCTACGATGTTAGATAATTTACTTTTTTCATGTGTCCTACGATTTTTAATATGTATTCCCTGTCGATATCAGGCCAGTAAAATTGCTTGTCCTCCCGTACGGGGTAAACGCCCATATAGGCCGTCATATCGCTTTGGCTTCCGATTTCGTTGATGATTCCGTCCAGCTTCGGATAATTTGCGCTGCGCTTCAGAAGATTATTGATATAAGTATTGAACAAATCGTTTTTCAACACCTTTATATCAAAGCCCAGAGAGTTTATCATAACGACAAAGTCCTCCATGGAGATGTATTTGCCGTTATAAATATTGTACACCTTTCCTGTCTCCCTTCTTTTGTAAATGATATCGAATATGGCCCTGCAGCAGTAATCCACCGGCGTCAGCTCAAGCAGGCTCTTTATTTTGGAGTCGGGGACCGCGCCGATTTCGATGTAGGATTTCAGCCTGTTGTAGAAGGCGTTTTTTTCTATATTTATCTGAAACATTCCGTCCATATACCTGCCGGTCAGATTGCCCACCCTTATGATGCAGGCGCTGAGTCCCGACCTGATGCCTTCGGTGACGATATGCTCGGCTTCCAGCTTGCTTTTCAGGTATACGTTGCTACTCAGCTCCTGGCTCAGCTCCTGCAGGTCGTTCATAAACCATAAAACCGATGCGGTCGATATGTGGAAAAGGAGCTTACCGTGTCTTTCAGCCATCGCAACGGCTTCCTTCGTGCCTTTTATGTTCACCGCGTCAAATTCCTCGTATTCCCCGAAATGCTTGACAACGGCGGCGGAATGGATAATCGCGTCCACCTCCGACGACAGGCTTTCATAC
>JAEZJL010000011.1 GCA_023415815.1 Bacillota bacterium
GCTCAGGCATAAAACCTCCGTTCCGGCCCATTCACAGGTTGAATATCTGTCCGGTTACTATATAATATAGATATAATACAAAACCTTAAATATAGGGTGCGCCATAAAGCGCATTTTATAACCCGCATATATCTTTTTTTCAGGAGGAGCTTATGGAATACAAAGCAGATATTGGGGTTTTCGGCGGTTCGGGCTTTTATTCGCTTCTTGACAATGTCGAGGAAATCGACGTCGACACTCCCTATGGAAAGCCAAGCGACAGAATAGCTCTGGCGGAGGTGGACGGTAAAAGGATAGCCTTCCTGCCTCGCCACGGTAAAAACCACCAGTACCCGCCCCACATGGTCCCCTACAGGGCGAACATATATGCCATGAAGCAGCTCGGAGTGAGAAAAATACTGGGACCCACGGCTTCAGGAAGCCTTCAGCCGGAAATTAAGCCCGGCGACTTCGTCATCACCGACCAGTTTGTGGACAGGACCTCCGGCAGGAAGGACACCTTCTTCGACGGCCCGGAAACCATACATACCACCATAGCACACCCATATTGTCCTGTCCTTCGCAAAATTGCGATAGACTCCGGAAAAGCCCTGGGCATAACCATCCACGAGCGCGGCACCGTCGTGGTCATACAGGGCCCGAGGTTTTCGACCGTGGCCGAGAGCCGCTGGTTCAGCAGGATGGGCTGGGAGGTCATAAACATGACCCAGTATCCCGAGTGCTACCTGGCGCGGGAGCAGGGCATCTGCTATGCGAACATAGCCCTCATCACCGACTACGACGCAGGCCTCGAGGGGCGAGACGACATCGCGCCGGTAACCCATGAGGCTGTGCTTAAGGTGTTTGAGGCAAACAACGATAAAATCAAGGACATGATTTTTGAAATAATAAGAAGAACCGACCCGGACGACTGCAGCTGCGGGTGCCGGTAGAGGGAAAAATGGGGACAGTTCTCGGATTTGCCGTATTTCAGGCCTGAAGAACTGTCCCCGATTTTTAGAAAGGCAGGACTTAAAATGCGACCCCTGGATTTTGAAAATGGAAAGCTCAGGCTTATAGACCAGACCAAACTCCCTACGGAGCTGAATTATGTAGAATGCGGCACCTGTGAGGAGGTTGCTACGGCGATAAGGGATATGATCGTCCGCGGCGCGCCGGCCATAGGAGTTACGGCCGCATATGGCATCGCAATAGGAGCGGCGGCTGTGGATACCCTCTCAACAAATGAATTTTTCTCCGAGCTCAACCGCATCTGCGATATGATGAAAGGCACGCGCCCGACCGCGGTCAATCTCTTCTGGGCTGCGGGAAGAATGTATGAAAAAGCCCTGGAATACAAAGACAGACCCATCGGAGCTATTAAGGAAGCCCTGATAGGCGAAGCCTGCGCCATGGACCGCGAGGACGTGGAAATAAACAGGCGGATCGGCGCAAACGGCAGCGCCCTTATCAAAGAAGGCTCTACAATATTAACGCACTGTAACGCCGGTGCGCTTGCGACCTGCGACTACGGTACAGCGCTCGGCGTCATACGAGCGGCCCATGAGGCCGGCAAGAACGTCAGCGTCTACGCCGACGAAACAAGGCCCTACCTCCAGGGCGCAAGGCTGACCGCCTGGGAGCTGCAGCAGGACGGTATCCCCGTTACGCTCATATGCGACAACATGGCAGGCCACTTCATGAAGGCGGGCAAAATTGACTGCGTCGTTGTCGGAGCCGACAGGATAGCCTGCAACGGCGATACGGCGAATAAGATAGGGACCTATACCGTGGCCGTGCTCGCAAAGGAAAACAACATCCCCTTTTATATTGCCGCCCCCATATCAACGGTCGATTTCGGGACGGAAACCGGAGACGGGATACCCATCGAAAAGAGAAACGCCGTGGAGGTGACCCATATCAAGGGCATCCGGATAGCCCCGGAAGGCGTCCCCGTCGCAAATCCCTCCTTCGACGTGACTCCCGGCAGGTATATCGCCGGAATAATCACCGAAAAAGGCGTCGTCCGTCCCCCCTATGCTTCCAACCTGCAAAAACTGAGGTGCGAATTGTGAATATGAAAAAAACTTCGGCCTGGATACTGGCATTGCTGCTGATATTTTTGTCCTCGCTCCCGGTTTTTGCCGATACCTCGCCAACTGCGTCAGCTCAGCCCCCCGCCCTGTTATCGGAAAAAGAGACCCTGAGGATCACCGTTCCGGGCTCGGGCGGCAGCGCCGTCGTAAACGGCAAAAGCGTAAAGCTTGAGGCTCCTCCCTACATAAGCGCTAAGCAATTGATGGTTCCGGTGAAATTTATAGCAAGCAGCCTCGGCGCAAAATATGAATACAATGCAAAAACGCATACCATAAAGATAACAAAAGGCACTGCAAGCATTACCATGCAGACAGGCGTCAAAACCGCCTCCGTAAACGGAAAGAAGGTGCAGCTTGCGGCTGCGCCCGTATCAAAAAAATCCGTGATTTTCTGCCCCGCGGAATTTATGGCTCTGAATCTCGGCGCGGGCTATGAATGGGACGATAAGGCTAAAAACGCGACGATAAAGGTGCTTGCCACGATCATCACCTTCCCCGACCCCGGGCTCGAGGGGGCGGTGCGCAAGACCCTCGGCGGAAGCTCCGGCGAGCTTGCGCTGGACGCCGTCGCTGGAATAACCACCCTTTATGCTTCCGCTTCGGACATAAAAGACCTGGACGGAATACAGTATTTAAAAAGCCTGGAATTCCTTGACCTTTCGGACAACCGCATATCGGACATAACCCCGCTCAAGGAGCTCTCGGGTCTGACAGGACTGAACCTCGAGGACAATCAGCTTTCCGACATCACTCCACTGAATGCGCTGACGAAACTGGACAATGTCCGTCTATGGAGCCAGAACAGCCTGGACGGGATAAACCTCATATATAAAAAGGCAAAGGAAATAACGGATAAAGTCATAAAACCCGAAATGACTGAGCTGGAGAAGGAGCTGGCCCTTTACGACTACATCATCACCCATTCCCGCTACGACAAGCTGAACTACGATAACGGGACCATTCCCACCGAATCCCATAACGCGTACGGAATATTTACAAAGGGTGTGGGCGTATGCGACGGCTATTCCCAGGCCCTGAAAATCCTCATGAACCTTGCGGGACTGGAATGCTATGAGGTCGTCGGCAGTAAGATAGGCATGAAGGACGAAGGCCATGCATGGAATATCGTCAGGATAGACGGCGCTTATTACCATATCGACGCAACCTATGACGACCCGGTGTCCGAAAGCGGGACAAGCATCCTGCAGCATACGTACTTCAACCTTTCCAACCGGCAGATCTCAATCGACCACACCTGGGACAGAAGCAAATACCCCGAATGCAATACCGACAGCGAATTTTTTTATAAGGAGACGGATTATTATAAATCCGCCGTATTCGGTGAAGAAGCTTCCTTCAGCGTCATAGACGATTATATTTACCGGATCGGGCCTGACGGCTCCTATAAAAAAATATGCGACGACAGGGCTTCATACATCAATCTGTCAAACGGGCAGATATATTATGTAAATCTGGACGATGGAAATAAAATATACCGGATAGGCCCGGATGGCTCCGATAGGATGAAGTTTTCCGATTATGAAGCGGATTGGCTCACTGTAAAAGACAGCTGGCTGTATTTTATCTGTAACCATAAAATCCACAGGATGGACATCAGCAGCCGTTTCATTACTTCCTTAAATTCCGAAGACGCCGTAAGCTTTTATACCATCGACGGCGACTGGATCTATTACAAGGCCTATATCCGGAATACAGGCCCGAGACTCTTCAGGATGAATCTCGACGGCAACAACCGCACCATGCTCGGGACCTCGGTGAAGCCGGCCGGCTTTGAGCTGAGCCCGGACGGCAGGTCCGTCTCCTACAGCTATTCCAGAATGGAGTTTATCGAGGACGGCTGGCTGTATTTCCTAAATGAGGCCGACTCGGACAGGCTTTATAAAATGAAGCTCGACGGCAGCTCGCCTGCTAAAATCTGCGACGACAAGTCGGAGGAGTATTACATCGAAATTTTCAACGGCCGGATTTACTATAAGAACTCCGACGACGGCAAAAAATATTACAGGATCGGCATCGACGGCACGGACCGCCAGCCGCTGGAATAACCCTTTCCCACGTCAAAGCCCGCCCTGAAGCCGAAGGATTCCCGGATTCCTCCTGCTTCAGGGCGTTATTATTTTTATAACAAAAACGAGCTTCCAAGGTATTTTTGTTCAGGAACAAGCAGCAAAAACTAAGTATTGACAATAAATATGAATTTTTATATAATCAAAGTGCACTATATCACTAGTGCACTATCTCACTTTTAAGAGGTGATCCGGCTGAAACAGAGCTTTGACAGGACAAAGTCCATTTATCTTCAAATTATCGACGAGATCAAAAAGGCCGTGGTGAGAGGCGAGCTCGGCCCGGGCTCGCAGATACCCTCGCAGCGGGAGTTTGCAACGCTGTCACATGTAAATCCCAATACGGTCCAGAGGGCATACAGGGAGATGGAAAGCATGGGGCTGCTGGAAACCGCGAGAGGCCAGGGAACGTTTATTTGCAATAAGCCCGGCCTGACGGAGAGCATCAGGGAGGAAATGGCCGGCGAGCTTCTGACGACCTTTATCGACGAAATGCTCTCCATAGGCATCGAAAAAGAAAAAATGCTCCAAATGCTGCAGGAACGGTTCGGCAAGCCAGATGACGGAGGTATTTAGCCATGCTTGAAAATGATTATATACTCGAGATAAAAGACCTTGTTAAGGATTATTCGGGAGTGCGCGCCGTGGACGGCATATCGCTGGGGCTGCAAAGAGGAAGGATACTCGCGCTCCTGGGACCCAACGGCAGCGGTAAATCCACGATACTCAAGTCTGCGGCGGGGCTTGTGAAGCCTGCGTCCGGCGAGATAAGGATTTGCGGCTTGTTACCGGGAAATGAAACGAAAAAGCTGGTTTCATACCTTCCCGAGAACGACTGCATTTATCCGTGGATGACGGTAAAGCAGGCCGTCGGCTTTGTCTCCTCCTTCTATTGCGACTGGGACAATGCAAAATGCCGGGAGCTGACGGATTATCTGAAGCTGGACGGTTTCTCCGTAATCAGGAAATTGTCCAAGGGCATGAGGGCCAAGCTGAAAATATTGCTCGCACTCTCCCGCAATTGCCCGCTGATGCTTCTGGACGAGCCGCTTTCCGGAGTGGATCTGCCTGCAAGGTCGAAAATCATCGAGGCTGTCGTAAGCCAGTACCGCAGCCACGAGCAGTCTATAATACTATCGACGCACGAGGTTGCCGAAGCCGAAGGCATATTCGACGAAGTGGTTTTCCTGGAAAAGGGCCGCGTCACGCTGTCCGGGCAGGCCGACGAATTGAGGGACAGGTATAATGCTTCCGTGGCGGACCTTTTACTGGAGGTGTATCAGGCATGAACGGAAATAAAGGGTACATATTTTACAACCTTATGAAAAAAGACCTGCTTGAAAAAAAGACGGGAGCGCTGATTGCGGCAGGACTTAACCTGATTGCATTCGCAGTGCTGTTCTTATGCCGGACGCAGATCATCTCATTATCCGGGAACAGCGACGACCCGGCCGCGTTTTATGCTGGGATCATACTGATATTGGGACTGCTGTGGACGCTGTGGTCCTCCGTCCGGAGCCTGTCGCTGGAATGGGAGCTCAACACCGTGAGCCTGGTCATGTCCCTCCCGGTAACGGGAGTATGGATACTCGGCGCCAGAATTATTTCCACCCTCGCCCTATTTATGGGACTGCTTGCCGAAGGAGCTATTCTGACATGCTTTATATCCTTCTCCAGCGGCGCGGGCCTCATACCTATTTATGACGAAGTGCCGCTGTATGCGCTGAATGCGGCTTTGTTCTATCTATACCTACTTGTTGCAGCCGCCGTGATCATCGTATTATGTCAGCTGGCCTACACTATCAACCGTCTTTTCGGCAAACACTCAAACCTCCTTACCTTCGTATCCCTTGTCGCCGTCCTCTGGCTGTTTTTACGGGGAAGCGCGATTGTTTCGAAGCTTGTGAACCTTTTGGGGCTGCCAGATGTCAGGATGTTTGCTATACGGGATTTCAACGACTATACAAATCCCTCGCCATTGATTGCCGTGCTTCTTATAACCGCAGGCTTCTTCCTTGTGACGGCAAGGCTTCACGACAGGGTACTGGAGGCATAAAAAGCTAAACAATTTGTTCGGGGATCATGGGAATAGAGAATTTGTTAAGGAAGGTTATAAAAGGATGAAAGCTAAAATAATTTCAGCCGCCGTTATTCTCGCACTTTTTACGGCAATGGCTGCCGACCTCATTATAAATGGTACGGAGGTGTTTGAGCAATTCGGAAGTGAGTTCCTTCCGAGGGCGGCGCACAGCTATCCCGACGGAGCGGACACTGCCGGGATGAAAACCGTAGGCTCGGATAATTACTCGATAAGTGCCGAGAATATCAAATGTGTCTCCTTCGGCTCCGGTTTTGCAAAAGTGACCGTCAGGGGCGCTTCCGGAAAAGGCGGCGGTATTTCGGCAGATATCGCATACCTTTCGGGAAACCCCGGGCATATGAATGCGGAAGCCGAAAATAAGGCTGCGGAGGCTCCAAGGGTAAAATTCAGTGTCGAAGGCGGGCAGCTCAACTTTTATACGGATGCCGGTAAACAAAGGGATTGGACGGCAGTCGCCGTAACGTTAACGCTCCCGAACGAAAGCAGTTCCGTTACGGACCTGTATATAAGCAACGGAAGCGGCGACGCCGATATAAAGGATTTCCCGGGAACCGTCCACCTCGACAAGACAGGCGGCACGCTTTCCTTGGACAACATAGGCGGCTTGGACGGAACGGTCACGCAATGGAGCGTGATAAACGCGTCGGATATAAAGGGAAGCCTGGAGCTTGTTACAGACCGCGGAGA
>JAEZJL010000020.1 GCA_023415815.1 Bacillota bacterium
CAGCACCAAGGACGGCTATTATTACAGGAACAAGCTGATAGCAGGAAGCCGTGAGGAATTTTCCAGGGCCGTGAAATCTGCGGCGGAACAAAAAAAATCCCTGCTGGAAATAAAAATAGAGGACTATTCGGAGGAAAAGTATTCCGACCTGTCGAATATAGTCTTTGCGTCCGGAAACATTTCCGGGTTCAAATACTCGGTTAATGAGGAATTCGGAATAGTCAGCATATACGGCATACAATATTCCTGAAGCAAAGAAACGGAGTGATGGCATTGAAGCAGAGATGCGGATGGGCAGGCACCGACCCTTTATATGTGGAGTACCACGACAATGAATGGGGGAAGCCCGTCTACGACGACAGGCTCCTCTTTGAGTTTCTGGTGCTTGAGGGTGCGCAGGCCGGACTCAGCTGGATAACAATCCTCAGAAAACGGGAGAATTACAGGAAGGCCTTTGACAATTTCGACCCGGCGCTCGTCGCACGGTACGATCACGATAAAATCGAAGCCCTGATGTCCGACCCGGGCATCGTCAGAAACCGTAGGAAAATCGAAGCCGCAGTCAATAATGCCAAAAGATTCCTGGAGGTTCAGAAGGAATTCGGAAGCTTCAGCAGCTATATGTGGCGCTTTGTGGATGGCAGGCCCATAAAGAATTCGTGGACCTCACTCAGCGAAATCCCCGCTAAAACAGCCCTGTCGGACGCCTTCAGCAAGGATCTCCTTAAAAGAGGCTTCAAATTCGTCGGCTCCACCATTTGCTATTCCCATATGCAGGCTGTAGGGATGATAAACGACCATTTGGTCACCTGCTTCAGGTATGACGAGGTATAAGAACGCAAAAAGTCGGTTTACATAAAACCGACTTCATTTTACAAAGCAAATAGGAAGGCTTCCGCCTCATTTTCTGATTATAATGTATCTCCAAAATACCGGATTGTCAAGCATTATTTTGAAATTCTGTGAAAAAGCCACGAAGGCGCTTTTGTCCGGCAGCCGGGGCATGACGCCATAAAAATTGCCCTTCTTTCCCCCTTTCCTTTTTCCGAGCTTTCCGATAAAATGTAATTCCGCGCTCACCGGAGCTTTAAAATTTATAGAAAAAGGAGAGTGTACCAATGCCGGCCATAAACCACCCATCATATCACGAAGAGCTGGAACACTTCCAGCACACCCTCGGCCATGTTGAAAAAGGCCTTGAAACCGCGGTTGCGAGAAAGGAACGCATCGACGGCAGTCTGGACAGGGTAAGAAGGCATTTCAACGCCGAAAACAGCCAGGACTATATCGACATGATCGTCAACTCCACGCTCAAGGGCGGTATGGACATCAAGGTCAGGAATCTGCTGGCCGCCCGGAGCAGACCGTACTTTGCCAGAATCGACTTCAGAGAGGAAAGCAGACCGACGCCCGAAAAGCTGTATATAGGCAAGCTTTCGCTCATCCGTGAAGAGGATCAGAAGCTCATCATTGTAGACTGGCGTGCTCCGGTCGCCAACCTGTACTATGAAGGCAGGCTGGGCGAGGCCGCATACCCCTGCCCCGACGGCATAATAAAGGGCGAGCTGAAGCTCAAACGGCAGTTTTCCATAGACAGGGCCGAGCTCAAGGAAATATTCGACATTGACATAACGACGAACGACGAATTTCTGCAGACTTACCTGGGAGCCAATGCGGACAACAGGCTCAAGGAGATCGTGTCCACCATCCAGGCCGAGCAGAACGCGATCGTCAGGGCGGACATGTGGAAGCCTCTGATAGTGCAGGGCGCAGCCGGCAGCGGCAAGACGACGATAGCGCTTCACCGCATTGCGTACCTCATATACACCTATGAAAAATCCTTCGTGCCTGAAAACTTCATGATAATAGCCCCCAACAGGCTCTTCCTGAACTATATATCGGACGTCCTGCCGGAGCTCGGCGTTGAAAAGGTACGACAGACCACCTTCGAGGAATTCGCCCAGGACCTGCTGGGCAAAAAATTTAAAATAAGGGACGCGAATGAAAAGCTGGTCGCATTTACGGCCCGGAATCCTTCTCCGGAAAAGGCGGAAAAGAATCTGAAAATGCGCATTTGCTCCGAATTCAAGACCTCCATGCGGTTCAAGGAGCTCCTCGACGCATATTTGAAAGAAATTGAAGAGAATTTTATACCGAAAGAGGATTTTAAAATCGGTTCCAGCGTCATTTACAGGTATGAAGAGCTGCACGAGCTTTTCACGAAGCAGTATCGTATGTGGCCTATCGCCGTGAGAATCAACGAAATAAAGAAAAATCTTTCCAGCAGGCTGAAGCTCCGTAAGGAGGCGATCGTAAACCAGCTCTATGAAGACAGCGACAAGGCCGTCGCCTTCTACAAGGGCACGCTTCCCGAGGGTGATGAAAGGCAGAACCGAATCACCCGGGCCATCGATGAAAGGAACTATAAAATAGAGAAGCTTGAAAGTACAGCAAGGAAGGCCATAAACGATTATATCAGCAGGATATCCAAGCTGAGCCCTTATGAATACTACAGGGAGCTCATGGGAGACAGGGAGCTTTTCACGCGGGCGGCAGGAGAAAGCCTGGACGGGAATATGAAGGCTTTCATCGTGGAATACACCTCCGCCATACTGTCGTCGGGTTATATTGAAATCGAGGACATTGCGCCGGTAATATATCTTAAATACTGCATCTACGGAATCGATGAAAAAATCCCGGTAAAGCATATCGTAATAGACGAGGCGCAGGATTTCAGCGCCTTCCAGATATATGTGCTGCGAAAAATCGTAAAAGACAGCTCCTTCACCATTATGGGTGACCTGAGCCAGGGGATACACTCGTACAGAGGCGTAAGGGACTGGAACGATATTACCGAGCAGGTGTTCAGCGACAGGAGAAATGAGTTCCTGACACTGGAACAGAGCTACAGGACGACCGTTGAGGTCATGGATGCGGCAAACAAGGTTCTGGACCACATAAAGGACAGGAAGGTGGTCAAGGCCAAGCCCGTATTCCGGCACGGCGAGCAGGTAAGGCTTGCCGGTAAGGGAAGCCTTAAGGAAACAGCTTCGGATATCGCTGAAAAGATAAGTGAGCTCAGCCGGCAGTCCTATAAATCCATGGCCGTGATTTGCAAGACAATGGACGAATGCAAGGCCGTGCATTCCCTGTTGGCCAAAAATATCGAGGGCATTCATATTATTACAGGCAAGGAGGACACCTACAAAAGCGGAGTGGTTATCGTACCCTCTTATCTCGCAAAGGGCCTGGAATTTGACATAGTATTCATTTCCGACGCCGGAAGCGGGACATACGCGGAGGAAGAGCTGGATATCAAGCTCCTGTATGTGGCAATGACAAGGCCGCTGCACAAGCTGTATATATATTATCTTGGAGAGCTTTCGCCGCTCCTGAAGGAAGTCTAGAGCAATTCCCGCCGCGCCTGTCCGGCCGCGAAAGCCCCCGTCCGTCAGGCGCCAGGCACAAGCCCGTCAAACTGCAAGCCTTTGAAATCTACTGCAAATAAACAGCCTTCTAAAAAATTGAAAAGATATTAATGATCCTTTACCAAATAACGCAATAATAATATAATAAAATGATATGATATTTTTTTATATGCTTTCAGGAGATTCACATGTTTCAGCTTACACCCGAAGCCATACTGGAGAGAGCCTCGCAGGGCGACTACAGCAGAGGCAGGGAATACTATAGGAACAGGCGTATAAAGGCGATACAGTTCAACCAGGAAAGGCTGTCCTTCAGCGCCTCGGTCCTGGGGACCAGGACATATCAGGTACATCTTGAGTTCGATACGGCAGGCAGGCTTGGCGCGGTTGATTGCACCTGTCCCGTCTACAACGATGGCTGGAGCTGCTGCAAGCACATCGTTGCGGTCCTTCTGCTCATAGAAGAAAAGGACGGACAGGGCTTTTTCCGCGAGCTCCGGTTCAGACAGGCCGCCAAGCAGATCTTCAGCTTTTTCAATGAAAGGCAGCCTGTTTTTAAAACGCCTGTCCGGCTTGAGGTCTCATACGAGCAGACGAAGGCCGACAGCTCCGGGCGGGGCAGCTATGCCGCATTGAGTCTGCGCATGGGTCAGGAGAAATTTTACCTTATAAGAGACCTGAAAAAGCTTTTGGGATGCATCGAAAGAAACGAAGAGCTGGTATTGGGTAAAAAATTCACATACATGCCCTCGAAAAATGAATTTGACGATAAGGATCAGGCGCTGATAAACCTGATCCGGGAGATATACGAATCTGAAAAGCTTATCAATACGCTCTCCCGCGAGGGCAGTCATGCAAGCGTCTTCACCGGCCGGCAGGTGTTCCTGACGGACAGCGCCGTAAAGCGCTTTTTCGAGCTGTATGCCGACAGGCCGTTCAAGGCGAAAATCCATGGCTATGAGCACGAGGAGATAAAAATAATCAATGAGGACATCCCCGTGAACTTCAATCTTTCGGCAGAGGGTCCGGACCTGCTTCTGAATGTTGAATTCGAGGGCACTCTGCTGCCGCTGACTGCAGATGGGGAGTATTTCTACACCAACGGCCGTATATACAGGGTATCAAGGCAGCAGAGCGAATATCTCAAGCCCTTCTACCTCGCCATGCTTAGCCAGAAGGGCCGGAAGCTGCGCTTTATCGAAGAGGACAAGCAGCGTTTTGTATCCGAGATACTGCCGTTTGCGGAAAAAGCGGGCAAGCTTGTCATAAGCGAGCAGGTGCAGTCCATGATAGAAAAGCTGCCGCTTGAGGCCGAGGTTTACCTGGACCGTTCAGGCCCGGATATCACTGCGGACGTTAAATTCATATACGGCGGAAATGTGATAAACCCCTTTGCCCCGCCTGCCAGATCCGCAGCCGCGGCTGAGAAGCTGCTCATAAGAGACCTTCCTGCGGAGGAGACCATACTTGACATTTTCAGCTCGGCTGATTTTAAGGTGAAGGACGGCAGGATACACCTTTCCGGCGACGACGGCATCTATGAATTCGTGTTCAAGCTGGTGCCCAGGCTTCAGGAGCATGCCGCCGTATTCTATTCCGAGAACCTGAAGCACATGAATCTAAGAGCTTCCGTCTCCTTTTCCGCACGTTTGCGTCTGAATACGCTCACCGACATGCTGGAGTTCACCTTCAGCGCCGAAGGGATCGACCGCTCTGAGCTGGCAGACATCATGGCCTCCCTGACCAGAAAGAAGAAGTACTACCAGCTCAAAAACGGCAGCTTCCTGAACCTGGATTCAAGGGAGTTCTCAGACCTTGAGGACTTTATCGACCGTATGGACCTCGATGCCGGAGAGCTGCAGAAGGAATTTATCCAGATACCTAAATACAGGGCCCTGTACCTTGACCAGAACATCAGGGAAGCCGGAATCCACAATATAGAGAGAAACCGGGCCTTCAAGGAATTTGTACAGAATATCAGAGAGCCGGAGGACATGGAATTCACAATCCCCTCCAACCTGAAGGGCTCGCTCAGGGATTACCAGAAATTCGGTTTAAAATGGCTCAAAACCCTTGATTTCTATCGACTGGGCGGTATCCTGGCGGACGACATGGGACTGGGCAAGACCATACAGATAATCGCCTTATTATTATCCTCCCTGAATGAAAAAGGGCCCAGGCCCTCGCTGGCCGTCATCCCGACCTCTCTTTTGTTTAACTGGTGCGCCGAGCTTGACAGATTCGCACCCGACCTGAAATACGCCACGATATCCGGCAACCGTGAGGACAGGCTAAAG
>JAEZJL010000037.1 GCA_023415815.1 Bacillota bacterium
GGGTGGAGGAGGCTTTAAAATCGCCGGTGAGGAAATGCATGCTGCCGCTGCCCGGGCATTTTGAAGTGGAATTGACCTACAATTTGCATACCAGGGCCTGCAAGGCGTCTTTTTATCCGGGGATGAAAAAGCTTTCCGCAAGGAGTCTCGTGTTTGAAGCCGATAATTATTTTGAGGTGCTGAGGATGCTGGCCTTTGCCGTTTAATAGAATGAAGCCTCACAGGCGAAGGGATGTGCCGGCAGGGTCTTGTCCATACCGACCGGCAGGCATATCCCTTGAATTGTTTCTGCGAAATTGGTATACTATGGGTATAAGGCACAGGCATGAAACCGTGATCCATCTTCCGGAGAAAGGCCGCTCCCGTATTGAGCTTCGACGCAGAATTGAATTTGTTGTACTGAAGGTGGGAACCGTATGTTTTCCGTGAATTTCGCCGTTATTATTTCCAGGCTCATCAAGGAAGCCTTCGGCTTGAATTGTGTTATAACCGATGAGAAGGCGCTGGTCGTCGTCTCCACATATGAAGAGGACAAGCCGTACAGGACTGATTTCAGCGTAAAGCAGTTTATTGAAAACGAAAATACCGCTGAAGCCCCCGGCTTTGATAAGGACGACCGCATTATTCCCATCAGGAATATGGAGGGCGGAAACCTTGGCTATATACGGATTAAATCCGGGATGGACGAAAAGGCCTTCGCATCCCTGAAGGAGTTTGTCAGGATACAGTTCAGATATGAGATTCTGAGGACGGAAATAGAGCTCGAACATACCGACAACGAAAGGCTAATCCAGAATATCCTGCTCGATATCACACCCGAAATATCAAAAAACATCAGGACCCTTGCTTCCAGGCTGAATTATGACATAAACCACCCGATGGCCGTAATCGTCGCCCAGACGGAAGAGAACAGGTTTTCATACTTCAATATGGACATGGGCTACAGCATGGCTATAAAAACCACACGGGAGCGCATTATCAAGGAGGTCCGCAATCATTTCAATTTCAACAACAGGGATATCATCGCCTTCACGAACGAAGGCTTTCTTGTGATCCTTAAAGCCTTTTTCTCCATGGAGGACCTGACCTCCCTGTACCTGCACCTGCACAAAAATGTGGAGCAGGTGGACATGATCCTGAGCAAATATAAAATATTCAAGTATGTTATCTCCAACGGACACATCGTGGACCATTATACCAAAATAAAGTCCTCCTACAGGGAAGCCCTGAGGAATATTGCCATTGCGAAGATGATAGGCCTGAATTCATCAATCATTTTTCCGGAGGACATCCTTTTCGAAAAGCTGATCGATAATTTTTCGGTCGAGCTGATTGAAATGGAAATCATACCGCTGATAAAGAAGATCTCCAAAACCGGAATGGAAAAAAGCATCGATATGCTGATGCTGTTCGAGCAATTTTGCTCATGCGATTTCAATATATCGGAAACATCGGCAAAGTGCTTCCTGCACAGGAATACGGTCGCGCAGAAGCTGGACAAGCTGAGGGAAATTACGGGACTTGACCCGATGGGGAGCTTTAAGGACCGGCTGCTGCTCAACCTGCTTTATTCCTACATAAAAATGAACAAGCCGGAGCTGAAGTAAAAAGTATGAAAGAAGAGATGAAGCCCCGGGAGAGAGTTTTGGCCGCATTCAGAAAATTACCGTACGACAGGATCCCGGTCATCAATCCCGTCTCGATCGTAATTCGGGAAAGCATGGAAAAAACCCGCAGCTTTTTCCCGCAGGCTCATTATGATCCTGCGAAAATGGCTGCCCTTGCCGGCGCGGGACACGACTTCATAGGGTTTGACTGCGTCACGCCCTATTTCAGCGTGTGCAACGAAGCTTCGGCATTGGGCTGTACAATCGCGTGGGGTAATGAAGTACAGCTGCCTGCTATACGGACGCACATAAGCTTCGGGCAGCTCAGCGCAATACCCGGCTGCGAATATGTCTCGAAAAAGCCCATAAAAACGATCATCGAGGCGATAGGGCTGCTTAAAAAGGCCTATAGCGGCGAGGTCCCGGTAATAGGCAAGGCAATAGGCCCATGGACCTTATCGTTCAATCTCTTCGGCACGCAGAAAATGCTGACGACCCTGGTTTTGGATTTGAATTTTACGGGGGAGCTCGCGGGAATATTGAACGAATATGTCCTTGAGCTTGTCAGGGCTCAGCTGGAGGCAGGCGCGGATATCATTACGATATCCGACGACGCCACGGGCGATTTCCTCAGCCTGGACGGATACAGGACGCTCATCCTGCCGCTGCATCAAAAAATCAACGAATTGATACATAAAGCCGGATCCTATTCGATCATCCACCTGAACGGGAGTATCCTGGATAAGCTTCAAAGCTTCGTGGAAGCAGGTTTTGACGCGGTAAACCTGGATTCCTACAATTCGCTGCCCGCCGCCAAGAAGATCCTCGGCGACGCTATGCTCGTCTGCGGGGGGCTCAATGTTCCCCAGGTCCTTCTGACCGGCGGGCGCGAGGACGTTATAAATGAAGTTATTTATTATATGACCAACAAAATCGACATTCTGGCGCCTGACGGAATGCTGCTGATGGGAGTGCCGTCCGAGAACCTGAAAGCCGTATTCAGCGGTATATCCAGGTTTAATTGCAAGTGAACGGTATTTTACCTGCACGGATCCGACAGCTCGATGACATAATCAGACAGACACTTCTTTAATATTCCAGCATATTGCACAATTTTACGCCCGATCCCAAAATTTTGACAGCATCGTGCAAGCAGGTCGTCAATCCGATGCATTGAATTATTATATTCATTATCTTTTTTTCCTGCAAAGAAGCAAAAGCAATATACCGACGGCGGGAGAGCATGTTCAAATTTCTATGATGAAAAAATAAAAAGGAGAAAAGCATGGAGAAATTTATTGCCGAAGGGACTCACCTGTCTATCGGAAAAAAAATCGGTGAGGAATTCCGAGAAGAGATAAATACCATCATGGGTATATTCAAAACCGACGTCATTTCGAGTTTTTTTCAAAGCATGGACTTCGACGGGGTATTCACGGAGCTGATCCTCAATACCGGCCTGCTGGACGCCATATCAAACAACGCACCCGGTCTGCTCGACGAGATCAGGGGGACGGCGGAGGGCTCAAATGCCGATTTTAAGGAATTGGTCATGCTCAATTGCCTGGACGAGGTGATGAGCTTCAGCGCGCAGAAAAGGAACGCCGATAAATGCACCTGTATATCCATAAAAAGAAAGGACAACGACGAGGTTTATGTAGCGCAGAATCTGGACCTCAGCAATTATTTGAACAAATACCAGGTTATCTACCATTTAAAGCATGCCGAAAACGACACGGAGCAGCTCCTTTTTTCCACGCCGGGCTATCTGGGCTATACCGGGCTTAACAGCAAGTCGGTAGCCGTGGTGCCAAACGCGCTGACCATGCTCAGCGTCAATACCAAGGGCGTCCCGGTTTCCATAATCGTAAGGACCATCCTTGAAAAGCAGAATGCGAGGGAAGCTGCCGGATACATCATGAGCACCGGGCACGGGGCCGCGCAGAACTATACCGTCGGGGATTCGGAAAGTATTTTCAGCCTGGAGTGCTCGGGCTATAAAAAGGAAATGCTGGAGGTCTGCGGCAACAGGTATTTCGAATATACCGCCCATACCAACCACCCGCTGAAAAACGACGACATCTGGGCGGGCAGCCAGGAAAACGCGTCTGCCGGATTCTCGGAAAATTCCGTTCAGAGGCAGAAAACCGCGGAAAGGTATCTGGAGAAGGCCGACCATTATTTTACAGGCGACGATTTGATAAAATTACTGACGTCTCACGATTCCGAGCCCAATTGCATATGCAGGCACGGGGAAAACGGCTCGATGACGATCGGAAGCGTCGTATACAAGCTGACAGGAGATATTGAGATGCATTTTGCCAAAGGGCCGGGATGCGTCAACAAATATGAAAAATTCACTTTCAAATGAAAAACGGGATTTGAAATGCCGGACAAGGAGCCGGGCGGCTGTTTTGCCGAAAGGAGCGTGAAAGGGATGCGGCAGCCCGTTCAGGCCGTTGGCGGCGCTTTGCGTTAGTTTTAACAAAAAATTCGAGGAGGTAAGTATGAAAAGAAAAATTTGGGCCGTTGTGATTTTACTGGTTTTTGTATCGATGATGACCGTAGGGTGCGGCGCTGGCAAGGAGGCCGGGGCGTCGGGTGGGGATACGCTGAAAATAGCCTATTCGGATAATCCGGACAGTCTTGACTGCAATCTGACAAGCAAGAATATAAGTGAAAAGATGTGCGCGAATATTTACGGCACATTGCTGAGATTCGACAACAATTACAAGCCTCAGCCGTATATTGCAAAATCGTGGGAGGTCAGCTCCGATGAGCTGACGTATACCTTCAAGCTCAGGGACGACGTAAAATTCCATGACGGCAAGAAGCTCACTGCCAAGGATGTGGCATATTCGCTGAAAAAATCCCAGGAATCCGCATTCAACGGAGCCTTCCTTGCACCCGTGGAGAAATTCGAAGCCGTGGACGACTATACGGTCAGTCTGGTTTTAAAAGCTCCGTATGCGCCTCTTCTGAACGTTCTGTGCGAGCCCCTGATCGGTATCTTCAACCAGGAAACCTATGAAGCGGCCGGCGATTCCTTCGCCAACAAGCCCATTTCCTGCGGACCCTACAAGGTGGTGGAATGGGTTCCCGAAAACAAGCTTGTGCTGGAGCGCTTCGACGACTTTTTCGGCGGGCCGGCTCCCATAAAAAATATTGAGGTCATGATTATACCCGACGATACCACGAAGACCGTGGCGCTTGAAAACGGAGAGGTCGACGCTGCCGAGAACATTTCAACGACCGACAGGCAGAACGTAATGAACAACCAGAAGCTCAAATATTTCGAAACGCCGTCTACAAAATATATGCATCTTGCAATCAACAATGAAAGCGACAAGTTCAAGGA
>JAEZJL010000098.1 GCA_023415815.1 Bacillota bacterium
GTATTATATCCATCCAGCGTCATGTCGGTTTTCACAACAAACCTTAACGTTGTTACAGGAACGCCAAGCCAGCTTTACATCTCGCCGGAAGGCAGCGACGCGGGTCTTTTTATACTTATAAACGGCAGCGCGCAATTTGAAGCCATACCTCTGCTTGCCATAACCGCCCTTTATGCAGGTAACGGTACGGTATACGATGAATCCATCACCTATCTGACCCCGCCGGACCCGCTTCCGGAGGGCTGCGATACGGACTTGATTACCGCCGTACACGACTATCTTCCGGTTTCCACGGATGTGCTCATACAGCTTGGGGTTACAACCCAGGCCTCGGGGCTGGTGTATAAAAATGAATACGGCATACTGGTTCTATCCGATGGAGCCGGAAATACTCCTGTGTTTATTTCCGTAACCAAAATAGCAAGAATCGTGACCGAAAGCACCTCCGCGGCTATCGAGCCGGGCCTCTCCTCCGGTGAAAGCCATGTAAAAATAGAAAACGTCACTCCCTGAATCCATCAGCGGCGGCAGTCTGTGTAAATCATAATTTTTTCAGATCTGCCGCCTTTATTTTCGATCAGGATCGATCGGGATAACGGCTGTTTTTTACATTCGGCACCCTGTCCTATTGCAATAATAAAAGCGCCGGGGATCATCAGCGGTATCCCCGGCGCCGCGGCAATAAAGACCGGAAGACTTATACTATCGTAACACCTGCGCTGGCATATCCCTCCACCGTGTTGACTAAGGTAGTGCCTGCGGCTGTTATCGAATATACCATGAGCAAGCGGGTCTCGGCGGTAACGGGTATTGCTAAGCCTGTAAGAAGCCCGTTGCTGACGGTGCCGATTGCGATTACGCCCGTAAGAGCCGGGGCCAGTGTAACAAGCGTGCCCGGAATGGGCCCAAAAGTATTGTCCGGAGTAGGGGAACTGTACAATTGTGCCGTGACGGTTACGGTCGATCCGACAAGAGCCAATGCGACCGTCGTACTGAAGAAGGCGGCAATGGATGTGATCGTACCGTCGCGCGGCATGGAGAATGCCACATTCAGCGCCACTCCGGGGCCGCCCGTCAGGTCTATTGTTGCGCCAAGTACAGTAAGGCCCGGAGCGGCGGTGCCGAATCCGATAAACGCAGGCAGACCTGCCAGCCCGCCCAGGATAGATGTAAGCGTTACAGGCAGTCCCGAAGAAAAAGGTATGATCGCTCCGGGCCCTGTAGAACCTGTAGAACCTGTAGTACCCGTAGTACCGGTAGTACCTGTAGTACCTGTAGTACCGGTAGAACCCGTAGCGCCTGCGGCACCCACGGCGCCTGCCTCGCCCGCAGTTCCTGTAACGCCCGTGGCACCTGTAGCACCGGCTGCACCAACCACACCCGCAGCGCCGGTAGCGCCCGTTGCGCCGGTAGCCCCTGTAGTTCCGGTAATACCTGTAACACCTGTAACACCTGTAACACCCGTGACGCCAGTAACACCGGTAGCGCCGGTGGCCCCTGCTAGGCCGACGCCGGTAGCGCCGGTAGCGCCCGTTGCGCCGGTAGCTCCCGTAGCGCCGGTAGCTCCCGTGGCACCGGTAGCTCCCGTGGCACCGGTAGCCCCTGTTATACCGGGATCCCCTGTGGCACCAGTAGCGCCAGTAGCACCTGTGGCACCAGTAGCGCCGGTAGCACCTGTAGCTCCTGTCAGACCGGGATCACCTGTGGCGCCTGTGGGGCCTGTGGGACCTGTGGGACCTGTGGGACCTGTGGCTCCGGTAGCGCCTGTCGCTCCGGTAGCGCCCGTTATGCTGACTATAATGTTTTTTACTTTTATTTTTATGTCTTCTTCTTGGCGGCGTCTTTCATGATGATGCTCGCTGCTCATATACTTACAAAGCTCCTTTTTTATGTATTATGGTATATTATAATATTATTTTAAAATAACTGAGGTGCAACAAAAGAAGCCAAAAGGCGAATAATAATTTGAAGCTTGCCTCTTCTTTGGCTGGGTACTTGCGGCAGCATGCCGGGGAATTTATAATTTAATTGACGGACAAAATAACATTGAAACTGGAGGAGAAGCCTATGGCATTTTACGAAGAAATATCGGATTATTACGACTCCTTATTTCCGCCGGGGAAAGAGCAGCTGGATTTCATATGCAAAGCAGCTGGCAATCCTCCCAGGGCCTTGCTCGACATTGCCTGCGGGACCGGAGGATACGCCGTTGAGCTGGCGGGGCTTGGCTACGATGTGACGGCGGCCGATATCGATGCGGCAATGCTGGACATCCTGAAGAACAAGCTGGGGGAACGGCCCGGAAATATTTCTTGCATAAGGGCCGGGATGCTTGAGCTTGCGGAAAAGCTGAAAACGAAGTTCAACCTGGCGTTCTGCATCGGAAATTCCATCGCACACCTGAACGGGAAGGATGAAATACAGGCATTTTTGAAATCTGCAAAAGGACTGCTCAAAAAAGACGGCGGCCTTATTGTGCAGATAATCAATTTTGACCGTGTCCTGCTGAAGGATATCAAGGAATTGCCGGTCATTATCAATGAGGAAGCCGGGCTTGTCTTCCGGAGGTTCTACAGATATGATAAAGACGCCGGCAGGGTTTTCTTCAGGACGATCCTGACGGCCGGCGATAAGAGCTTTGATAATGAAATCCCGCTATATCCCTTATTGAGCGGGGAGACCGCCGAAATGCTGAAAGCGGCCGGATTCGAAAAAATAAGGATGTTCGGGGATTTCAACGGAAGCGCTTTTGACGCACACGGCTCCTACATGCTGGTGCTGTGGGCATCCGGGAGCCGGGAATCTTGATAAGGGCAGATAGGCCCGACCGGAAGATATTATGAGCTACCCGGGTTACCGGTATCTAATCCGGCGCTCCCTCACATAATTTAATTTATATTCTAAAAATATAAATACGCTTCCAAATTACCGTCAATTATAGTAAAATTATGGAGGGGCATATTTACACAAATAATTACGGTTCTTTTTTCATGCGGCTTCACCAATCATAAACATCACAATCCGCTGACTGCGCGCTGCTGACGTCAAGCTCCTGCAAGGACATGTTTTAAGCTGCCGGATATATTATCAAACGGGAAACCACAAAATTACCGCATTTGGTTGCAAGAAAAAAGCCGATAACGGGCACTATACAATTGCCGACGGTATCAGGCTAATATAGCTTTTACAGTTAAAATCATGTAACAATTTACATAATTTGTTTCATGTAAATATTTCGACAAAAAGCTACTTTTTCCTGCAAGAATATATAATTATTTTTTCATTCTCCCGGACTTTTTCAGAACTGGACCAGCGAGTACAGCTCGTCCTTCTGGTCCTGATTGACCCCTATATATCTGAGGGTTATGCTTGCCGAGCTGTGATTGAACGTATCCATGATAAGGCCGATGTTGTATTTTGATATTTTATAGGTCCAGTAGCCCCAGGTTTTACGCAGGCTATGAGTGCCGAAATTCTGAAGCCCAATGATCTCCGCCGCCTCCTTTAGCACCCTGTAAGCCTGGACCCTGCCCAGGTGACCTCCCTTTTTGCTAGAGAACAGGAAGCTTTCGGCGGAGAGATGCTGCCTTTTTACATTTGACTCCAGCGCTTTTTGCAGAGCCTTGTTGATCTTTATCTTTTTTTCCTTGCCCGTCTTTTTTTCGCTTAGTATCAAATAGTCTAAAAATTCCATATTCTCGTTGAATATATTTTTTACTTTAAGAGGTAAAATATCACTTATCCTTAATCCGGTATTCAGTCCGAATTTGAAAATCAGACCGTATTTGGGGTCCTGGCCGTTCAAATAGTTGTACATTTGCTTGACCTTGTTCTTGTCTCGGATTGGCTCTACTGTCATAAAATACCTCGCATCATAAAGTATCATTTTATGTAAATATTATAATTTATATTACATAGTATTTCAAGATATATAGAGTGTTATTCAAAAAAAAATATGTAAAAAAAACAGTAATAATGCGGCTTTCGTATAATTACTGTATGAAACATAATATGTAAATTGTTACATTAAGGACAAAAGAAGTGAGCAGCTAAGGAGGATGCAGATGGACGAGAGCTACAGGGTTATGGTCATAGATGACGCCGCCTTTATACAAAAGGTCGTTGAGAGGGCTTTAAAGCCATACAATTTCGAGATGGTCGGCTACGCAAGCAACGGCAGGCTCGGTCTCGAGATGTTTGAGGAGCTTGTTCCGGACATTGTAATACTCGATATAACCATGCCTGAGATGGACGGACTTGAAGTCGCCGCCAATCTCTTCAAAAAGGATCCGCCCCCCAATGTAGTGATGCTGAGCGCGCTCGGGGGGATCGGGACATACATCGAGCAGGCGAAGGAAATAGGGGTGAAGCAGTTTCTCAGGAAGCCCTTCAGGGAGGAAGAGCTGATAAATGCGATATCGGCCCTGCTGAACAGGGAACTGACTTTAAAATGAAAAGCTCCGGCTGATATGAACTTTGACAATTTAATAATTTTTCCCGAAGGACATAATATAAAATGAACGGGCATCAAGCTTAAATATATAAGGTTGGATATGTTATCCATTCCATGTAACACAATGATAATTATGTTGCATTGCAATATTTTCGACAAAAATCCCCGTTTTCCTGCAAATAAATTAAAAAAGTACAATTTGTTAAGTTAAATTTTTAAAAGGAAAGGTTAATTCGGCTTTAAAAATAAAGGTATCCTGTTTAAGGAAGTAAACCTAAGTATTTCTTATGGAATATATGTATGCTCATTTTTTATGTAATTAATTAGCATAAATATTTATAAATAGATACATATGAATATTTGAATTTATATAAAAATAAACGGACATAAGGCCATATATATAAGGCTTTCTTATGTAACATAATTATCAAAATGTTACATCGAAAGGATGAGCATATATGGAAAGAGCGTTAAAAATCCTGGTCATCGACGACTCCCCGTTTATTTTTAAAGCCGTAAAGAGGGCGCTGGAGCCGTTGGGGCATGAAGTCGCAGGATATGCCGACAACGGGAGAGCAGGGATTGAATTGTATGAGAGCTGCAAGCCGGATATAGTAACCCTTGATATTACCATGCCGGTGATGGACGGGCTGGAAACGGCGTCCGGTCTGATCGGCAGGGATCCGGGCGTTAAGATAATCATGATAAGCGCCATGGGAGATGAAGCGCTGATGGAAAGCGCGAAAAAAATAGGCGTCAGGCATTTTTTACCTAAGCCTTTTAAGCCGGACGCCCTTATAAGCGTTGTCAACGAGCTTGTAAATTGTTGATTCGGGCGTTTGTCCCGGAAAGGTAGGCCGCTTGTCATGAATGAGGATATATTTCATAAATATCTCGAGCATTTTGACGGTTCATTCCGGCAAATGATCTCCGAAATGGCTGATTTTCAGATTTCCAGATGCGATGAGACAAGTCTTGACCCTGAAAGAAAAATTGCCGTTATTGTCGGCATCACCCTGTCAAACAGGGGGCGGATACTGTTCGAGGCGGAGCAGGGCCTGGTAAACAGGATAACCGAAGGCATGAACGGCGAGCCGCTCGAAGATCCGATGCAGACATATTATTTTCTGACGGAATTTGCAAACATTTTCTGCGGGAAGGCTGTTTCACGTATAAACAACCTATACAAAACCGAATTGAGACTGACGCCGCCCGCCCTTTTCGCGGGCAGCGGCATGCGGATCATTACTCCCGGCATACGCTCGGAAGCGGTTTTTTACACCTCCGAATCCGGGCGGGGACTTTTAAATGTCGGCATCGAAGGAGTGTGACTATATGGATATCAAACAGGCGTTCATCGATTCCGTGTCCGAGGTCCTGCCCATGTTCGGTATGACCTGCGCCTTCCGAAGTGAGGCGGAGGAAGCCCTTCTGGCCTCGGTAAACGAGATAAACGTATTAATCGGTTTCACGGACGGTATAAAAGGGAGCATGCTGTTCGCTTTAACGAAAACTGCCGCTTTAAGGGTCGCGTCGGCCATGATGGGCGGAATGGAGCTGGACGCCCTGGAGGATATGGCGCTGAGCGCCGTGGGGGAAATGGCGAACCTGTTCGCGGGATACATGGCAGGGAAAATGCAGGACGGCCCTGTGATCAATTTTTCACCTCCCACGCTTGCAATAGGGGAAAATATGTTCCTGATGATAAGCCGGATTAAAACCACAAGGCTGTCCTTTATGTTGGAGGGGGAGACATTTGATTTGTCTTATTGCCTGGAGAGGTAGATTTTTTTGAGTTAGGAGCAAAAGGAGCTGATCATATGGAAGACAACCCGGTTGATAAAATAATAGAAAGCAGCGGTAATGAAAGCTCCGCCGGATACGGCGGTGTGGACCCCGAATTTTTGAACGACTTCATCCTGGATACAAAGGAGCACCTTGAAAAGATAGAAATGGACGCCCTGCTGCTGGAGACCGAGCCCGGCAACAGGGACGCCGTCAACAGCCTGTTCAGGGAATTCCACACGATCAAGGGGTCGGCCGGCTTTGTGGAGCAGCAGCTGATACAGGATATCGCCCATCAGACGGAAACGCTTCTGGAGGATTGCAGGACCGGAAGCATCGGGGTAAACAAGAATATTATCGATTTGATCTTGAGCTCCTCCGATTTTATTAAAAAGCTTTGCGATAATGTGGACCTTAACCGGAACGACGCATTTATGATGGTTGCCCAGGCGCATCTGCAAAGGCTTTCGGATAAGGAAGGGGCATTGCGGGATCAGGCCGGGCCGGAACCGGACCAGTCCGGAAAGCTGGGCGAGATTCTCGTCCGGGAGGGGAAAATAAAGAGCGGGGACGTCGATGAGATATTGCTGAGGCAGCAGACGGATTACGCGGGCCTCAAGTTCGGGCAGATAGTAATCAAGGAGAAGAAGGCCGGGGCCAACGAGGTGGTTGATTCCCTCAGGAAGCAGGAATATGAAGTCAAAAGGACTGCGAACGACAGCGGGCATATAAGGATACCCGTACGCAAGGTGGACAACCTTGTGGACATGATGGGCGAGCTCATCATAACCCAGTCGCTTGTCGAGCAGGAGATGGCCAGGCGCTTCGGCACGGACGACAAGGTACTGACCGATTTATTGAAAATGTCGCGGATCACGAAGGATATCCAGAATCTTTCGATGTCACTGAGGATGGTATCTCTCAAATCGACCTTCCAGAAGATAAGCAGGATAGGACGGGACGCAATAGCCGAATTGGGCAAAAACATCAATATAAGGCTGTCCGGCGAGGAGACCGAGATCGACAGGGGCGTTGCGGAAAAAATTCTCGACCCTCTGATACATATCGTAAAAAACTGCATATCCCACGGCATTGAGGATGAGAGGGAGAGGCTTGAAAAAGGCAAGCCGGGACCGGGACAGGTCAGTATCGAGGCCTACAACAAGAGAGGAAGCATATATATCGAAATATCCGACGACGGCGGAGGAATAGATACCGCGAAGGTTCACAGAAAAGCCGTCGAAAAGAATCTCGCGGATCCGTCAGAAAGCTGCAGTGAGGATGAAATACTGAATTTCATTTTCCTGCCCGGCTTCTCTACAGCGGAAACCGTTGACAGCGTTTCGGGCCGCGGCGTAGGCCTTGACGTGGTCAAGACCGAGGTCTCAAAAGTAGGAGGCAAGGTCGAGGTCATAAGCCGCAAGGGGGAGGGCTGCAAGTTTATATTAAAAATGCCGATAAATCTGGCTGTCATGAACGGGACCATCGTAGACATAAACGGCAGCCGCTATATCCTCCCCACCCTCAACATCAAGAAGATATTCAAGCCGGAGCAAGGCCAGTGGGTCTCCATAAAAGGAAAGAGGACAATGATAAGGGACAGGGAGGATATTATTCCAATAATACCTTCAGATAACATTAACGCACTCAAGGAAGGCGGTGGGAAATCCGGCGCGGAGCTGATCGTGGTAATTGAACTGGAGCAGAAGCAGAAGGCGCTGCCGGTAAGCGGCATAGTAGGCAAGCAGGAGGTTGTTGTAAAGTCTCTCGGATATGAATTCAGCAGCCTGGATTTCGTATCGGGCGCATCCATCCTGGGAGACGGCAGGGTGGCTTTGATACTTGATGTGGAAAATTTATTGAGAATGGAGGGTGAGAACTGATGGAAATTCAAGGCGGTAAATTTCTGACCTTTGCGCTCGGAAACGAAGAGTACGGCATACCGATCCAGAAGGTTAAGGAAATTATAGGCATAATGGACATCACAAATATCCCTAAGACCCCGCAGTTTATCAAGGGCGTGATAAACCTGAGGGGCAGGATAATACCCGTTATGGACCTGAGGCTCAAGTTCGGTCTTGAGGAAAAGGCCTACAATCAGAGGACGTGCATAATCGTTGTGGAGATCAATATCGCGGACAACAGAAGGATGATGGGAATCGTCGTGGATACAGTCTCCGAGGTGGTGAACATACAAAGCAGCGAGATAGAGCCCCCGCCGCAATACAGCGCCCATGCCGACAACGAGTTTCTGATAGGGATGGGCAAGGTCAAAGGGAAGGTTATATTGTTACTCGATATTGAGCATGTACTGACCAGTGAGGAATTGATCCTGCTGAAGGGTATAAAATAAGGAGGCGAAAATTGACATGTTGAACAAAATGAAGTTGAGCACCAAGCTGATCGGCGGATTTGTGATTGTAGCGATATTGACATTGGCGGTTGGGGTGATAGGCTGGTATGGAGCCTCCACCCTCAGCGGGAATCTGGAGACGATAGGCAATAATTATCTGAAAAGCATCAAATATCTGGGTGAGACCAAAGAAGGACAGACAGCCATGAAGGCCGCCGAGAGGTGGCTGCTCAACCCCAAGCTCACCGTTTCGCAGCGCCAGGATGTATACAACGAAATCAGCACAAGCTGGCCGGAAATCGACAATTCCATAAAGCTTTACCTTGCCTGCGGTCAGGACGCCACGGAGGCAAGCCTGTGGAAGACGGCAGAAACGCTGTGGGACAAATGGAAGAACTGCCAGGTGGAATTCCTGAAGCTGTCGGAAGCCTATGACAATGATATGAGCGACACCAATCTCAGCGCTATGAGCGATTATACCATAAACGTGAAGGGTCCCGCCTTCAGCGAAGCGGAGAAGGCCCTGCAGGCGGTTATCGACTACAACAACCAGATGGCGGATAAGACGTCGGCAGCCGCGAATGCCTCGGCTACAGTTATAACGGCGGTCACGATTGTGGGCATGATTCTCGGGACTGCTATCGCGCTGACGCTCGGCATATTCCTCAGCATATCTATAACAAAGCCTCTGCTTGCTGCCGTGAATGGTCTGAACGAAGGAGCGCAGCAGGTAGCCTCAGCGTCGGAACAGTTATCGGCCTCCAGCCAGCAGCTCGCCGAGGGCAACGCCGAACAGGCCTCGTCAATAGAAGAGACCTCCTCCACGCTTGAGGAATCGGCATCCATGGTGCAGCAAAATTCAGAGAACACGAAGCAGGCCGCGATGCTGGCCGGACAGACAAAGACCTTCGCGGACAAGGGCAACAGCGAGATGCATGAAATGATGTCGTCGATGGGCGAAATCAAGAAATCGAGCGACCAGATAGCGAAAATAATCAAGGTAATCGACGAAATAGCCTTCCAGACAAACATACTGGCGCTCAACGCCGCCGTTGAGGCGGCCCGCGCGGGCGACGCAGGCATGGGCTTCGCCGTGGTGGCGGAGGAGGTCAGGA
>JAEZJL010000144.1 GCA_023415815.1 Bacillota bacterium
ACTGGACATCTCTTCCGGTGTGAATTTTTTGTTTGCCATAGGTACCTCCAATTCAATTACATTCATTGTAGTATGCATGTGAACTGGCGTCAAAACTTATTATGTACTACAAACGGGGTTCTGAAAATATTACCTGTCCGAACTATAGGGTTTATATAAAACTAACTGTCCGAAACTAAGGGTTTTCTCAAAAATCCGTTGTCCACTGAATAGGGTTTTGAAAACTCAAAGTGTCTAATCTATAGGGTACATTATAAATAGGCCTCAAACGCACTAAAAATTATTGATAAAAACGCCGAAAAGCCTTGAAATCAAGGCTTTTCGGGCGATTTGTGGCGGAGAGGGTGGGATTCGAACCCACGTGACGTTGCCGTCAAACTGATTTCGAGTCAGCCCCGTTATGACCTCTTCGATACCTCTCCACATAAAATATTTACTTTTTCTTTCTCCGCAGCTCCCGGAAAAATTCCTTCAGTATCCCCGAGCACTGCTCTTCCATGATGCCGAAGGCCGTTTCAACCCGGTGGTTGAATCTGCCCTCCTGAAGGACGTTCAATACCGAGCCTGCCGCTCCGGCCTTGGGGTCCGGCGTTCCGACGTACAGGCGGCGAAGCCTTGCCTGCACCATGGCCCCGGCGCACATTGCGCACGGCTCGAGCGTGACGTACATATCGCAGTCGTTGAGCCTCCAGGAATCCAGCTTGCGGCTGGCCTTCCTTATGGCGGTCATCTCGGCATGAAGGGTGGAATCGTTTTTCAATTCCTTTTCGTTATGCCCCCTGGCGATGATCCTTCCGTTCCTTACTATGACCGCGCCCACGGGAGTCTCATCCTTGCCGAGCGCCTTTCCGGCTTCCTTAAGCGCCTGGCGCATATACCATTCATGACTGCGGACCGGATCCCGCCCTGTTTCTTCCTTCAAGCTCAACCTCCGGAATCAGCCGAAAGCATAAAAAATGCGCAGGTATTATTATACTACACTAGCGCACAACAATCAATCGTATTTTATTGACCAGAATTACCGGTTCGTGGAAGCTTCCCAGCTACCTTGAGACCAGCCTGTTGCCCAGATTGTAGAGAATTCTGAAAGGCAGCGCTATAAGATAAATAATACCCAGCAGCACCAGCTCAATCAGACCGTTCAAATAATTATTGAATCTTTCCATAATATGCACCCGCCCGTTAAAGAACGCTTATCATTTGAATCCCTGTTATTATCTTCGACAATATTATACCCTTTTATAATACATATGATGTTAAAATTATATTACAATATATATAGAAGTATTGTGGGAAATTATTGAAACCAAGAGGACGCATTCATTCAATCCATACGAGGCAGGCTGTCCAGGTTATCTCCTTTCGAACCGTTCGGATCGCTCCTGAGATACTCCCTTCCATTCTTGGCCCTGCTTACGTTGACTCCTTCGATAAGGCCGTCCCTCGCCATCAGGATCGCCTCTTTAATAGAATACACGCTTCCGTTTTCAAGCATCACGTCCGTGATGTCGCCTTCGCTGTTTTTTCTTACCTTCGTTATTGTCGTGGTATTGTTCATTCAGCATCCCTCCGTATATTTATTATGGCAGAGGGCAGACTTTTTATGATTCCATAATCTGCATGCCGGGATGAAGGAAAAATGCTCCTGGCTGCCGAATATAGATACAATGAAAAAAGATTTGGGCTTATCAGTTTTCACTTGTATTTCTTATTACCCTGTTAAAAAATACGTTTACTCCTTGTCCCAAATCTTTTTTGCAACATACATAGCAGCGAGGTGATAAAAATGAGTTCTGCCATACTGATAGTTCTTGCCGCATTGATCCTTTACGTTGCGCTCAGGTTTTTTAAGGTGACAACCGGCAACAGTGCATACAAAGCCAATGAGACAACCTTCCTGCCTGACGGTACGGACGGAAGCGGAGATTCTGCAGTCGATGCCTCCGAAGCTTATGATGCATCGGATGCCTCCGATGCGCCTGACGGCTCCGATTCGTCCGATGCGGGTGACAGCGGCGGGAGCGGAAACGATTAGTAATCTGAGGATATGTTGTTTATTTTTCCGTACATGTTGGTATATTATGAACAGGCGGAATAAGCCTTTCAAAATTAAATACAGGATCGGTCAGTCCCCGTCGGAACACTGAACCGGTTATGAAATTTTTATAAAAGAGCCTCGCAAGGGCTCTTTTATCAATGTGCACATATAAAATAGGATGCGCCAATTGACGGGAACAATTGTTTGGTATAAAATCTGGCTATATTTTGAAAAGGGGATGATTCGATGCTATACAGGAAGCTTGGCAGGACGGGCCTGGACGTCGGAATAATCGGGCTCGGGGCGGAGCATCTCGAGCATGAGCCGGAGGAGGCCGTCAGGCCGGTTGTTGATGAGGCGATCTCCGGCGGAGTAAACTACATCGATCTTTTCATGCCTTCGCCCGGCATCCGCGATATTTTCGGCCGCGTGCTCAAAGGAAGGCGCAGCCGGGTCATGATTGCCGGCCATCTGGGCGCTACTTACAAAGACAGCCAGTATTACAGGACACGCGACAGGGAATACAGCGAAAAGTACTTCCATGACCTTCTCACCAGACTTCACACCGACTATATCGACATACTCATGCTGCACTTCATCGATACGAAGGAGGAATACGACACCGCCTTCGGACAGGGAAGCCTCCTTGAGCTCGCGCTCAAGCTGAAGGCCGAAGGGAAGGTGCGCTTCCTGGGCATGAGCAGCCACAGGGCCGAGGCTTCGTTAAGAGCTGTGAAAAGCGGCTTTATCGATGTGCTCATGTTTCCCGTGAATCCGGCTTTTGATATGCTGCCGGGTGAGGTCGAGCTTGAGGAGCTGTGGAAGGAAAATCCTTACAGGCAGCTCGAAGATAATGAATTTACCCCTGTGTTCGGCAGAAGTGAGCTGTACCGGGAATGTGAACGGCAGGGCGTGGGCATTGTCGTGATGAAGCCCTATGCCGGCGGCTGGCTCTTCCGCCATGAAAATCCAAGCTCTCTTGTGCTTACGCCCGCTCAGTGCCTCGACTATTCGCTCTCCCGGCCCGGCGTCAGTACGGTTGTGCCCGGCTGCAAAACTGTGGGGCAAATGAGGGAGGCGCTGTCATATCTGAACGCTTCCGCGGACGAAAGGGATTACAGCAGAATAATAAGCGGCTCCAAATGGAGGCTCAAAGGGGCCTGCATGTATTGCAACCACTGTCTGCCATGTCCGGTAGGCCTCGATATTGCGGCAGTGACAAGGCTTGCGGACAGTGCGGGGCATTCTGCTTCCGGAAATATGAGGCTCAGCTATGAATCGCTCGGTGTAAAAGCTTCGGAATGCATCGAATGCGGGGCCTGCATGGAAAGGTGCCCCTTCGACGTCGACGCCGTGCAAAATATGAAGCGCGCCGCGGGCTTGTTTGAGCTCCGGCAGCCGGATTGACTTTTCAATCCCCATACCTTAGAATGATGATGTGGTCCCGCAGGGCTGGGATTCAGCCCGGGCGCCAAATACGCCGGCAGAGTGAAGAAGACATGCAAATTGACAAAAAGAGTCCCATTCCAGTGTATTATCAATTGAAGAACATCATTTCAGGAATGATTGCCGAGGGCGAGTATACCGAGGGCAGCCTGATCCCGTCCGAGCGGGAGCTGGGCGATGCTTTGGGCATAAGCCGGATGACCGTCCGGCAGGCGCTGAACAATCTGGTGAATGAAGGAGTCCTGTACCGTGAAAAAGGGAGAGGGACCTTTGTCGCCAAAACCAAGATCGAGCAGAAAAATATAATGAGCTTTTCGGAAATAGTAGCCCGCAAGGGCATGGAGCCTTCCACAAGGGTGCTCTATTTCAAGAAGGAAGAGGCGGCCGAGGAAATCCGGGGAATCCTGGAGCTGAAGGAAAACAAATTCATATATAACATCAAAAGGCTCCGGCTGGCCAACAATATTCCGGTGGGCATAGAGCAGGCCATCATACCCGAGCTCCACTGCCCGGGACTGGAAAAATTCGACCTTACCCAGTCGCTCTACCGCTTGATCAGGGAGGAATACCGGCATTCCATCGGTTATGTTGACAATGTGATCCAGGCGGCAAAGCCAACAAAGGAAGAAAGGGGTCTTCTGGAGATATCCCCGCAGACGCCTGTGCTTAGCGCTGCATGTGTGAGCTTCACCGAAGCCGATGTAAAGCTTCTTTACGAGCGGCTTGTTTACCGTTCCGACGAGTATAAGTTCAACATCCGGGTATATGGTAACAGATAACGGTTTATGGCCTGAATCCGGCTTGACAGGGATAAAAAATCGCGGTATTCTATATGTATAGTGGTATATACCACTATACATATAGACAAATAACAGCGTATAAGGAGAATGGCCATGGTACAAATGTGGGAAGAAATATGCGAGCAGTCCGAGGTTTTAAAGAAGTGCGCCGATTACAACCGGGAGACCATCTCGGCCATTGTGAAGGAGCTTGTGGGTAATGCCGTTGATTCGGCTGTTATCGCCGCGAGAGGTACGTCCGACCATGCGGGGATTTATGGAAAGTATATCACGGAATATTACAAAGGGCTTCCGGTGGCGCTCGCGGCTCCGTCGATCATTACCGTCTATCAGAGAAAAATGTTCCTCAAGAACAAGCTTGTCATTGGTATATCCCAGTCGGGAAGGGCGGCGGATGTGCTTGAGGTTATCAAGTCGGGCAACAAAAGCGGCGCGCTGACCGTCAGCATTACAAACGATCTGGAATCGCCTCTGGCCAGGGAAGCCAGGTATCATCTCTTCTGCAACACAGGCCTTGAAAAAAGCGTCGCGGCCACAAAGACCTTTATAACCGAAATGCTCCTGCTGGCGCTGCTGGTTGCGGAATGGTCGAAGGACGAGCAGCTGAAACAGGGCCTGGCTGAGCTTCCGGGCAACATCAGCCGTATATTCGAGGAGAAGGACAATATAATAAGCAAAGTGCAGAGATACCGCTTCATGAACGAGTGCTTTGTGCTCGCCAGGGGTATCAATTATCCCATTGCCATGGAGGCGGCGCTGAAAATACAGGAGACGTGCTATGTACGCGCCCACGCTTATCCGACCTCGGATTTCCATCACGGACCGTTCGCAATGATAGAGAAGGACATGCCCGTGATCGTGTATGCCCCGCAGGGACCGTCCTTTAAGGACACCTGCGAGATGATAGAAAAGATAAAAAGCCTCGAAGCGGAGCTCATTATCGTGTCCAACGATGACGCGGCACTGGAGATGGGAAACAGCGCATTCAGGATTCCTGTGACGGACAACGACGCTATCTCGCCTTTTTATAACGTTGTCATAGCGCAGATGTTCGCCTGCCAGCTCGCGCTGGCCAAGGGCCTTAATCCCGACAGTCCGCGCGGGCTTAAGAAAATAACGATTACCAAATAAGCCATATGGAAAAAATATTGCCGCAGGAAAGTGCTCAACCTTATTTCAAATCTTTTTAGCGGCATATATAATCTATGTATAAAATCATTTGTGCAAATTACTAAAAATGGAGAATATGATTATGAACACTTATGATTTCGATATCATCCCCAAAATCATTCCCGCCCTTGACAAAAGCTTCAAGCCTGCCGCGCTGTACAACAGGGCTTTCAGAAAGAGCGTTTCCGAATCGGGCAGGGCTGCTCCGCTGGCAATTTCTCTTGAACGCGGCGAGGGCCTGGTCTCGACCTACAGGACGCATATATTTGAAGACGGCGGCGACACGGATGCGGCAAACTGCTTTTATGCCGAGCGTATCGTCAAGCTGCTGCTCTGGGCCAGAGGCGGCTGGAAGGTGACTATCGGAGGCTCGGAGAAGGTTGGAGAGCATATCCGGAAGGCTTATGTCCCCGGCGGGTCCAGGGAGTTCGACGCAAAATTCATGAGCAGGGTTTACGAGAAGCCCTTTACCGTAGAGGTGACCGGATATGATAAGGTTCCCGGGGCAAAGGAGGAAACCCGGCCGATAGGCAGGAACCTGGATGGCTGCCGCATAGGATTTGACGCGGGAGGCAGCGACCGGAAGGTTTCCGCCGTGATCAACGGCGAGGCCGTGTACAGTGAAGAGGTAGTGTGGCATCCGAAGACGCAGAGCGATCCGGAGTATCATTTTAACGGCATTTTGGAATCAATGAAATCGGCGGCTTCCCACCTGCCCCGGGTCGATGCGATCGGCGTGAGCTCGGCAGGTATTTACGTGAGCAACAGGACCATGGTGGCGTCGCTGTTTATTAAAGTTCCGGATGAGCTGTTTGATCTGAAGGTCAAGGATATGTATTTCAACGTCGCAAAGGAGCTGGGAGACGTGCCTATCGTGGTTGTGAACGACGGGGATGTGACTGCTCTGGCCGGCGCTATGGACCTGGACGACAACAATGTGCTCGGCATAGCCATGGGGACGAGCGAAGCCGGCGGCTATGTGGACGGGAACGGCAACATTACGGGCTGGCTGAACGAGCTTGCATTCGTGCCGGTGGATTACAACCCGGACGCAATGGTGGACGAATGGTCCGGCGATTACGGGTGCGGCGTGAAGTACTTCTCCCAGGACGCGGTCATAAAGCTGGCGCCGGAGGCGGGCATAGAGCTCGACGAAAAGCTTACCCCGGCCGAAAAGCTCAAGGCCGTCCAGGAGCTCCATGCGCAGGGAGACAGCCGGGCGGCGCGGATTTTCGAATCCATCGGCTGTTATCTCGGATATGCGCTGGCGCATTACGCAGATTTTTACGATATAAAGCACGCCTTGATCCTTGGGCGCGTCACCTCCGGCGAGGGCGGAGGCATAATCATTGAAACGGCCCGCAGGGTGCTTACGGAGGAATTCGGCGAGCTGGCTGGGAAAATTAAATTGCATTTGCCGGACGAGGCAAACAGAAGGGTCGGCCAATCCATTGCAGCGGCCAGCCTGCCCAGGATAAGCCGGCAGTAAGATTATTAAGGAAGAGGGTGAGCTTGTTGAAGTATTTAAAAGGCGGAAGCATTATTACCGAGACGCAGGTACTTAAGAATCATGTGCTGGGTTTCGATAAAAAATTCGCCCGGCCGCTCCATGCGGACGGATTTAGCGCGGCAGATGCCGAGATCGTCGATGCCGAAGGCTTGTACATCGCTCCGGGGCTCATCGACGTCCATATTCACGGGAGCGGCGGACAGGATACCATGTACGGCACCGAAGAAGCCCTGAGGACGATGAGCGCGACGGTTGTAAAAAACGGAGTGACGTCATTTCTGGCAACAACCATGACGATGGGCTGGGACAGGATTTCCCGCGCGCTCGAGCAAATCAGGGCGGGCATGCGGCTTGGAATGCCGGGAGCGCAGCTGCTGGGAGCGCATATGGAGGGGCCCTTTATAAATGTCAGGTTCAAAGGCGCGCAAAACGCGGAGTACGTCCTTACGCCGAGCTGGGAGCTTGTGGAGGCGTACCTGGACGTGATAAAAATAGTCACCTTGGCTCCCGAACTGCCGGGCGCCGAGGAATTTATCCGGAAATTGAAGGAAAACCGCATCGTCGCCTCCATGGGGCATTCGGCGGCTTCGTATGAGGAAGCGGCCAGAGGGGTCGCCGCAGGCGTCTCCCACTGCACGCATTTATTCAACGCCATGACCGGCGTGCACCACAGGGAGCCCGGTGTGGCTGCCGTAGCGCTGTCGAGCGATGTTTCCTGCGAAATAATCGCTGATACGATCCATGTCCATCCGGGACTTTTTGAACTCGTCAGAAAGGCAAAGGGCGTAGACAGGATAACGCTGATCACCGACTGCACCGAAGCGGGCGGCATGGCCGACGGCGAATACTCGCTGGGGGGACAGCCCATCATCGTAAAGAACGGCTCGGCAAGGCTGCAGGACGGTACTTTGGCCGGAAGCGTCCTGAATCTGAACAGGGGCCTGTATAACTTTTATAAAAATACCGGCGCCGAGCTTTTCGAGGTTTTCGGGATGGCTTCCATCAATCCTGCGAGAGAGCTTGGCATAGACGGCCAAAAGGGCTCCATAGCGGAAGGCAAGGATGCGGACTTTGTTCTTATGGACAGGGAATTCAATGTAAAAGCTACTTATATAAAAGGAAAGCGCGTGTATGGAATATAGATGCTGTAAGATTGAAAAAAATTTGACGATTGACGGAGATCTGGGAAAACCCGAATGGAAGAAGGCGGAAGCGGTCATGCTTGCCGACACCGTCACGGGAGGCAGGCCCATAAGGAGCACGGAGCTGAAGCTTTTGCGGAGCGGCGAATTTTTATATGCGGCCTTCAGGTGCGAGGACGACTATGTCTGTGCCACAATGACCGGATATAACGATAAGCTGTATGAAGAGGATGTGGTGGAGATATTTATTGACGACGACGGGGACCGGAAGACATATATTGAAATAGAGGTCAATCCTTTGAACGCCGTCCTTCATTATTACATCCAGAACAGCCCGGGAACGGGATTCCTTCAGTTCGCAAGAGTCAACAAGGCCGTCCGCTCGGCGGTGCTTCGGGAAGAGGGGGATAAAGCGTTCTCAGTGGAGCTGGCCATACCCTTTACCGAGTTCGTTACCGCAAAAAACAGCCCTCCGGAAAAGGGAGACCGCTGGCTTATGAACCTATACAGGATTGACAGGGCAAAAAACGGCGCGGTTGAATATTCAGCCTGGTCGCCCACGGGCGAGGCCAAATTCCATATCCCTCAGAAATTCGGAGAGCTTATTTTCGATTGAGCGCCTTCAGCACAAATCATATGGATTTACAAGAAACGGTCCCGGCATATTGCCCGGATCGTTTCTTTTTCCGGAAATACGGCGGAACGCACAGATTATAAAAGCTAGGCTGTCCGGGACGTCCGGGTTTTTATTTGTACCTCGATATCCCTGAGGCCGGATTTTCAAGGACTGCAGAACTCCATGCCATAAAAAAAATTTTGACTTGAATTTGTAACAATTTATTCAAACATTATTAACCTTTTCTTCGTATATTATTAATAAATAAGTATTATTATTTAATCATAAGAGAGCCGCAAATTGAATCGAAAGGGTGGACATAATGCTGGATTCCAAGAAGTGCCTTGAAATATACGATTACTGCCAGAAGCAATATAAAAAGCTTGAAAAGAAGGATGGTCATTACAACCCCAAACATGACAAAACGGTCATGGAGCAGGCGTCAAGAGAATTCAGGGTGAGCGAGGAAACGGCCGGCAAGGCCTTTGACCTTGCGGCGCATGTCCTGCTGAAGGCGGCCGTGAACAAGAAGGTCCTCAAAACCTCACTGGATACGATTTAGACGCTGGAAAAATTCCCGGGCCCGTAAGGGTCCGGTTTCAGCTGCCGGTGCATAAACGCCGGCGGCTTTTTTTAGTGCAATCCGAAGGCAGCCGGGTATGTAAAAACGAGGGGACCCGATGCCAGAGAAAAGTAAAAAAGCAATCCGGCTAACCCCAAATATAGTTGACAAATGGCAGAATCGTTGTTATTATAAAAGTACAATGTACTTATAAGTACATTGTACCCCATTACTAAGCGGGAGTGAATATTTTGGTGCAGTATGCTAAGGATGAGATCAGACAGAGGATTATTGACGCCGCACGGGAGGAATTCCTTGAAAAGGGATTTGAAAAGGCCTCCATCAGAGTGATTACAACAAAGGCAAGGACGGCAAAAAGCAATCTGTATAATTATTTTAAAGATAAAAACGACCTTTTTTATTCCGTTCTGGAGCCTACTGTCGCTGAGATCCGCAGAGGGCTGGAGCTGGTGAAGCAGTTCAACCTACCCAAGGGAATGAATGAATACACTCAGGAGTCTCAGATGTATGTGGTCGGCATCGTGAATCAATTTGTGAACGATCACTTTACTGACGTCAGACTGCTGCTTTTCAAGGCGCAGGGCTCCTCGCTGGAACATTTCAGGCACGAATTCCTGGAAGCCTTTACGGACAACATGGTCAGCTGGGTAAAATCCATCAAGCCTGAGAAGGAGGTTTCAAGGCTCTTTATACGCAGCGTATGCAGCTTTTATTTCAGCCTGGTGGAGCAGGCCGTATTGTACGGGAAAGCGGAAGAAATGCAGGGCTACAGGGAGGAATTTACAAAGTTTGTATATCACGGCTGGAAGGGCATATTCCAGTAAACAGGCAAATAAGCCCGAAATTATAACGGCGCAGGTATTTGAAAGGAAGGAACGCCATGACCAGAAGAGTCGAATCAAAAACCTCAAGGACAGCGGAATTTACATGCCTTGCAAGAGCGCAGTCATATCTGGAAAAAAGGGAATACTATAAAAGTGACGACTACATATCAATGATTATTATGAATTCATTAGTCAAGGCGCTTATTAAAAATCCGCTGGGCAAGAGAATTTTTATGAACATGCGCCCTGCGGGAATGTACGAATATATTATTTCCAGGACAAAGTACATCGACCTTGAATTTAAAAAGGCTTTACAGGAAGGCATAGAGCAGATCCTCATCTTCGGAGCGGGCTTCGATTCCCGTGCCATCCGCGTTCAGGGGTTTTCCGGAAACACCCGGGTATTTGAGCTGGACGCGCCCGTTACGCAGAATGCCAAGATGGAGAGATATAAAGAAAAGGGGATTGTTTCAGGGGACCTTACTTTCATACCCATCGATTTTGATAAGCAAAGCATATCGGAAAGGCTCACAAGCAGCGGCTTTGAAAAGGGCAAAAAGAGCCTTTTCCTCCTGGAGGGACTGACCATGTACCTCCAGCCCGAGTCTGTGGACAAAACCTTTAAAATCATCGGCGAATTTGCAGGAGCGGGGAGCAGGATTGTATTCGACCATATATACGCATCGGTTTTGAGGCGGGAGAACCTGTACGAAGGCGAAAAGGAATTATACGAGAGGGTCCTGGAGCAGAACGAGGGATTTTGCTTCGGAATAGAGAATGGGAGTATAGATGGGTTTTTGGCCGCTTACGGCTTCAAGGCTCAGAAGGTCATGACCTCAAAAGCTCTTGAGGACATGTTTTTCAAAGATGCTCAGGGCAAACGCGTAGCTATGGTCAACGGAACCCACTGCATTGTAAGTGCAGTCAATTGAACGGCCGCCGGACCGAATTGTTTAATTATCTATCAGGCGCATCAACGGACTTGTATTGCCGCAAGCCGACATAAGCCGCGGTGCATTCAATAATTTAACATAGCCAGAGGAACCTGCGCTCTTAACGCAAGAATGACCCTTTTCTCCACCTCATACCAGTTTACCAGCTGCCACCAGGCAAGGACGTAATCCTTGCGTCTGTTACGATAATCAACGTAATAAGCATGCTCCCACACATCGAGCACCAGGATGGGGATACCGCCCCATTGCGTCAGATTCTGGTGCTTTTCTGCCTGCAGTATCTCAAGGCGCTGCCAGGCGGGCTGCCAGGTCAAAATTGTCCAGCCCGAGCCCTCAACCTTGATTGCGGCGTTGTTGAACTGCTGCTGGAAGGCGGAAAAGCTGCCGAAGTAGGCGTTGATCAGGCTCAGGGTCTGAAAGCCCGGCTGGCCTCCCATTCCGGCAGGGGTCATAACAGTCCAGTATATGCTGTGCAGGATATGGCCCGAGCCGTTGAACGCAAGCTCGTTTTCCCAATATTTTATCAGGTCAAAATTGTTGGCTTTTCTGGCCTCGACCAGCATCAGCTCGGCCTTGTTCAGGTCGTCTACGTAAGTCTTATGATGCATGTCATGATGCAAATGCAAGGTCTCGGAGCTGATCACCGGTTCAAGGGCATTGTACTGGTACGGCAGCGGCGGCAATTGATGGCCGCCCGGAGGGACCATAAAGGTTTGCATTGGGCAATACCTCCTTGAAAAATATGATGCGGATATATTATTTTATTCTTCCGATGTTAAAAGGTTCTCGCAGCCTGTACCGCTTCAAATTCAGCTCCGTTCAGAGCAAACCAAATCTGCGTACTTCATTTATGTCCCCCTTATGTTCTTCATCCCTTATGCTGCGCTTTAAAGCCCATGTAAAAATCCGCGATATCAGGGATAAAGCCGATTACTGCCGCCGTCCGGCAGAGGGCCTCCCAGTATTTATGCAGTTACTTTATGTAAACCATGTGATACATTAGTGCTATACGTTCAATATAAAAATGCCCTGGGAGGATGCTCATGAATAAGCTTAAAAATAAAATAAGCCTGCTTTTAAGCCTGCTTACCGTTTTATTCAGTCTCAGTCCGTCGTGGGCTTTTGCCGCGGAAGCTCCGGCTGCCCCTTCAGACCTCCTGAAAAGTCCGTCTGTTATAGGCGGAAACCTGGGAGACTGGGTTCTGGATGAGGCCGACGGGTATATCTGCGCTTTTTCCTATGACAATGACAAGCTGCTGTTTATAAATACCGACGACCTCAAACTGAAGAAGGAAATCACGCTGCCCGGCATTTCGGATATTGAGCTGGCGGACGGCAAGCTTTACGCGGCTCTCGATTCCTACAGGCAGATAGCGGTTATAGATCTGAAAACCGCTTCGGTCGAAAGAAAAATTGCAGTTAAGGAAGCGCCTTACAAAATTGCGGTGGAAGGCGACAAGCTGTTTTATATTTTGAGGCATCTCACGGGCGAACGGCAGCCGGATTTCACCAAGCTGCACATACTGGATCTCACTGATTCGTCCGAAACCGAAATCAGGCCTGATCCGGATACGGCGGTGCAAAAAGGCCTGACCGGAAGCTATTACCTGTCCGGCCTGACCGCGGACCGTAAAAACCATATCCTCTATATTGCCAATACCAATGAATATTCTTCAGGAATTTTTTCTATAAGCACGAAGGACTATAAAACCCTGAGCACAAATGACGGTGAGAGGTTTAAAGGCCTTTATTCGAGCATTATTCTACAGGGCGGGGATATCTTTTTCGGCAAATACAGGCTTGACGCCGGCGATCTGGGTAAGGTATACGGCAGCTACGACAGCGGCGTGGTTTATGTAAGCGGCGAAAATGTAATAGCAGCCGGCGGTATTTTCGACCGGGATAAATTTATCAAGACGGGCGAGCTTCCAAAAGATGGAGCTTACAATAGATGCCTGACCGACAGCAAGGGCAATATCTATTTATATGAGGGGCAGAGCTACTCTGTGATAAAGGGCCTGCTGAGCCGGTTTTTGTTCGAGGCTCCGGGCAATGGGGGCTCCATGGATTATAATGCCGATACCGCTACCGCAGACGCCGTTAAAGACAGGCTTTCCATTTCAAAGTGGCTGGTGGATGGGGAGCGGAGAGTGATCTATGCGCTTTCAAGGGAAAACAATGCCCTTATGTTTATAGGGCTTGATGATTTGCAGCTTAAAAACCAGATCCCCGTAGGCAAGGACCCCGCGGACCTTGTTTTGTCCGGGGGCAAGCTCTATGTGGCGCTTTCTTCCATTAACCAGGTGGCCGTAGTGGATGTCGGGACACAGACCTTGAAAGAAAAGCTTGTATTGAAGCACATGCCGGCAGCGCTGGCGGTTGACGGCGGCAAGCTGTTTTATACGGGCTATGAAGAAAAGCCAGCAAACGGCGGTAGCGCCCGGGAGAATTTCACCCGGCTCTATGCCTATGATCTTGGGAGCAACAGCGAGAAGCTGATTACCGCCGGTACACCGACAAATGTGATCAGTTATTACGGGGAATCAAACATGGTCCTTGACGCATCCAAACATTTGCTTTATATAGGCGCCGAAATGGGAGCGTACTTCTGTGCGATTAACACATTGGATTGCAGCGTCGCAGGAATTTCCAATTCCTTTGTGGTAAATAAGGAGCGCGGAGTAGTTGCTAAAGCAGGGGATAACGTATATTACGGCAGCTATAAGTATACTCCCGGGAAGCTTGACTCGGTTTACGGCTATTTCGGCGAGCCGGTCATATATGCGGCAGGGGATCTGGCGTTTTCAAAGAAAGCGGTGTATGATGCCGGGAGCTTTGAAAAAATTGCGGACCTGCCTTTTGAATCCGACTGCCTGTATTCGGACACCGCGTATAATGTATATGTATACAACAAAGAGCTGCACGCCATTAAAAGCTACTCGCTGAAGCCTCAGATAGAGGGCTTCGCCAAAGCCTACCCCGCTCTGCTGGAAAGCACCGATTACAGCGCAGGAAATGCGGACACTTTCAATACGGGACGCAAGTCGCCCATACAGAAAATAATCGTGGATGACCAAAAAGGATTGATTTATGCCATTTCATCCTCCGGCTACAAGCTGATTGTCATAGGCAAGGAGGATCTCAAGGTGAAAAAGGAGCTCATTACGGGCCTCCAGCCAAAGGACA
>JAEZJL010000151.1 GCA_023415815.1 Bacillota bacterium
CCTTTTACCTGGTTTCCAGCCTGGTCATAAATCTGGGAATCCTGTTCCTTTTCAAATATTTCAACTTTTTCAATGTAACCATAGCAGATCTCGCAGGCCTGCTGGGCGCGGATTACCAGCCCCTGAAGCTGAGCCTGCTGCTGCCCGTGGGCATCTCCTTCTATACCTTTCAGGCTCTGGGCTACACCATCGACGTATATAAGGGCAAGTCCGAGCCGGAGAAGCATTTCGGCAAATATGCGCTGTTCGTATCCTTTTTCCCGCAGCTGGCCGCCGGGCCGATCGGAAGGTACGAAAGCCTGATGCCCCAGTTCAAAAACATGCGAAGGCTCGATTTCCGGCGGATAAAAAGCGGACTGCTGCTGATCGCACAGGGGCTGGTCAAAAAGCTGGTCATCGCCGACCGACTCGCCATACTGGTCAACACGATCTACGATTCCCCTGAAAAATATAACGGAGTCCATTTTGCCGTCGCTACCGTTTTCTTCACCTTCCAGATCTACTGCGACTTTTCGGGCTACTCGGACATGGCGGTGGGCAGCGCCAGGCTGCTCGGCTACGATTTGACGGTCAATTTCAAGCGCCCGTATCTTTCCACCTCGATATCGGATTTCTGGAAAAGGTGGCACATATCCCTTACATCGTGGTTCAGGGACTATATCTACATACCCCTGGGAGGTAACAGGAAGAGGCATCTTGCCAACATAATGGCGATATTCCTCATAAGCGGGCTCTGGCACGGCGCGAACCTCACATTTATACTCTGGGGCTTTCTGAACGGTCTGTACCAGATCGTGGGCTTGAAGCTGCGGCCTTACACGGCAAAGCTGAAAGCCGCTTTGAAAATAGGGGAGGACTCTCCGGGACTGCGCTTTTTCAAATGGCTGTATACCTTCGCGCTTGTATGCTTTGCCTGGATTTTCTTCCGGGCGGACAGCATGGGAGACACGGTGTTCATATTGAACAAGCTGTTTACCTTTGATTCCTCATTTTTTGCCAATATGAAAATGGCAGGGCTCGGCATGGATAAAGCCGACCTGTTTGTTTCATTCCTGCTGATTGCTCTGCTCATGATTTATGAATACATACAGGAAAGAGTAAATCTGGGAGCTTACCTGGGGAAAAAGCCGCTTGTTGTCAGATGGGCGGTTTACGCTGCGGTTTTTGTACTTATAATTATTTTTGGGGTGTACGGAGATGCAAACGGAGTCCAATTCATATATTTCCAGTTCTGATAGCGCGGGCGTGAAGACGAAGCCTGCAGCGGCGGTAATTAAGGCTGCCGTCGGTCTGCTGCTGGCATTTGCCGTCATGCTGCTTTTTGAGGCCGTGTTTCAAAACAACGGAAGCGTTGTCGAGAGGAAGAGGATGATCGAGCTAAGGGCCGATAACAGCATCGACGTGCTTTTCATCGGGAATTCCCACGCCTATTGCACCTTCGATCCCGCTTTTATCAGCGGCACTATTGGCAAACGAGCGTATAATGCGGCCCTGCCCGACCAGAAGATCGACACGGTTTATTACAACCTGAAGGAGCTGCTGGACAGGCAAAAGCCTGAAATTGTGGTGTTGGAAGCTTTCAGCTTCGGTAGGTCGAATTCGGAGTATCAGGGCTACGTCGCAAATATCGACGCATTGGACTTCAGCCCCGATAAAATCAAGGCCTGCTTCGAAATATTCCCCGACAAATTTGAAGCCGTAAGGATGCTCTCCAGCCTGTACCGATGCCATGGCAACTGGAAAAAGCCTGAAATCGTAAAGAAAAATATAAAATACCTGCTGGGGATGACCGCGGGAGCGCCCGATAAGGATGGCTTTTATGGGCTGGGGTCGAAAATGTCGGAGGAAACCATTGAAAAGTACCGGGCTTCTCAGGACTCGAAATTCACTCCGGTGATAGACGAATATTCCATCGGCTATTTCAACCGGATCGTCAAATTGTGCAGGGATAAAAATATACGGCTGATTGTCGCGATGGCGCCGTTTAACAATATTTATCAGGAAAAGGTGCAATACCGCAATATATATGATAAAATGCTGGGCGTTTGTACAGACGCCGGGGTGGAATACCTCGACTTCAATATGCTTTACGATCAGCTGCAGCTGGACTTCGGCGATTTTGAAGACGCGTTCCACAATGCGCAGCATATGAACAAATGGGGCGCGGAGAAGGTCAGCAGGTATCTCGCGCAGTATCTTGCGCAAAATCCAACGCCAAACCCGTAATTTATTCACCCCTCGCCGTCCTTCGGAAACGCAAAATAGAAGGTCGCGCCCGCATCCACCTCTCCCGTCATCCAGGCCCTGCCGTTATGGCGCTTTAAAATCCGCTGGCATATGGCCAAACCAATGCCGGAGCCCTCGAATTCATTCTGGGAATGAAGCCGCTGAAATACGCCGAACAGCCTCGAGGAATAGTTCATATCGAAGCCTACGCCGTTGTCGCTGACCGATATGACGTACTCGTCGTCATTCTCGGAAAAGGTCGCTTCTATAAGGGCTGTTTTCCTGTTGCGCGTGTATTTCAACGCATTTGAAAGAATGTTGGATACGAGGAGCTTTATCATGACGGCATCGCCGTTTATTACGGGCAGCCCTTCCGCCTTAAAGCTCACCCGGCGCGGCGGCTCCTGCTCCAGCAGCTCCCGGTACGCCTCCTGAAAAAGCCTGCTCAGGTTGACCGGTTCTTTATTTATCTGCATCTCGCACATCTTTGAAAAATTCAGCAGATGGTCGACGATACCCACAACCTCGATGGATTTTTCACGGATTGTCGTCAGCAGCTCCTGACCGCTGCGGTCCACATGATCCCTGTAATCCGCTATGAAATATTCTATCAGCTTGTTGACGGAAAGCAAAGGGGCCTTAAGATCGTGTGATACGGTCAGGCAAAAGCTGTCAAGCTCGCGGTTCGCCTCCCTGAGCGACTCGGTCTGCCGTTTGAGCTGGATATGCGTTTTTACCCTGGCAAGCAGCTCCGAGATGTTGAAGGGCTTGACGACATAATCCTGGGCGCCCAGCTCAAAGCCCTTTTTTATGCTTTCCTCGTCGTTGCTGGCGGTCAGGAATATGATCGGAATACCGTTGAAATCCTTATTTTCCTTTATCCTGCGGCACACCTCGAAGCCGTCCATTTCCGGCATGTAGACGTCCAGCAGGATAAGGTCCGGCATATGCGCTTCAATAAGCTTCAGAGCGGTATTCCCTTTTGTGGCGATCCGAACCTTGTAACTGCTCTGCAGCACCGCCACCGACGCCTCTATATGCTCCGGAGTATCATCAACCAGAAGGATTTCGGGCTTCCCGCCCTTTTGCATGCTGTTCAAAAAATCATCTCCAATAGTAACGCTGCCTAATCATTCTAAACCATTAAGGCGGATGTATCAATAAGAAATTAGGAGCCGGGCACGCAGTCCCCCGGTGCAATATCCGCGCCGGATAAAAACATTTGAAAATCGCATTTATTTGGTGTAATATGTTTTTAAGGCATGGGTGCCATGGTTTATAATCATAAACCGTACCCGCGCCTTTTTTTATTGCGGGGGGTGCTTTGTATGAGTTCGAAAATGGCTATAAAGCAGTCAACGATAAGCGCGTTGATCCTTGGCGTGTTCTTTTTCATATCCGTTTTGCTCGGCGGCAGCATCGTTTATATGAGCGCCAGCATTAAGGCGGAGCAGGCGGCTGAAACAAGGCGGACCGAGCTCAAGCAGCTTGGCATCAACCTGGCCGACGCCTCCGACTACCTGACGGACGAGGCGAGGAAGTACGCCATCACCACCGATATCAGCCATCTGGAAAAGTACTGGGAGGAAATAGAGGTAACAAAGACGCGCGACAACGCCATCTTGAGACTCAAGGAGCTCAACTCGCCTGCCGAGGAGCTCATGCTCCTTGCGGAGGCGAAAAACAATTCCGACGCCCTGGTGGATACCGAACGGAGGTCCATGAGGCTTGTACTGGAGGCTCTTGGTACGGGAGTGGAGGATATGGCCCCCGAGGTCGCTTCATTCCCGCTGAACATCGTCGAGCAGGAGCTCAGCAGCCAGGAAAAGCTGGCAAAGGCTCGGGAAATCATGTTCGACGCCCAGTACGACGCGGATAAGAAGGGAATCATGGACCCTATCGCCAAATTCCAGCAGATCATGAACGAAAGGCTGGAGGACGAGGTCGAGATTGCACGCGCCGGGACCGCAAGGGCGAAAGCGCTGCAGGTAATATTGGCCGTGATCATCATTTGCGGTATAGCGGCCCTGACAAGAGTGCTTTTGACGCAGGTCAACAATCCCATACGCAATTACACCGAGAAGCTGAAATTCTTTTCTATAGACAACGAAAGCTTCAGCCTTGTCCCCGAGGGCTCCAAGGAGCTGAGGATGCTGTCGAGCATATTCAACAGGCTCTACGTTTCCTTTCAGGAGGAGCTGAAAATGAGGAAGCAGGCCGAGGCCATCATGAGAGCCGCAAAGGAGGAAGCGGAAAAGGCCAATAATGCGAAAAGCGAGTTTCTCGCTAACATGAGCCATGAGATCCGGACTCCGCTGAATACCATTATCGGCTACAATTACCTGCTTGAATCAACCAGGCTGCAGCCCAAGCAGAAGGAGTATTCGGACAAAATAGGGGTAGCCGCCGGAAACCTGCTGGGTATAATCAGCGAAATACTGGATTTCTCCAAGATCGAGGCCGGAAGGATGGTGCTCGAGGCCGTGGATTTCGACATCAGGAAGGTGCTCCGCGACCTCTGCGACATGGTGAAGCTGGAAGCACAGAAAAAGGGCATCGAATGCACCTGCCATATCGCTCCGGAGGTGCCGCAGTATCTGAGGGGTGACGTGACCCGGCTGAAGCAGGTCGTACTGAACCTGCTTTCAAACGGCGTCAAATTCACGCATGAGGGAAGCCTGCGCATTCAGGCCGGGCTCGCCGGAAGGCAGGACAACAGGGTCAGCCTTGTTATCAGGGTCAGCGACACCGGCATCGGCATATCGGACGAGCAGATGAAGCGACTCTTCGGAGTCTTTGCACAGGGAGATGCGTCCACCTCAAGGAAGTATGGAGGCACAGGCCTGGGCCTGGCCATCTGCAAGCGGATCGCCGGACTGATGGAGGGGGGTATCGCCGTGGAGAGCGAGGTCGGCAAAGGCTCCGCCTTCAGCTTTACGGCAAAGCTTGAAGAGGCCGGGGGCGTTCCTTTGCCGGAGGACGAGGACAGCATGCGGCATCTGGGCGGCATATTCAAAAGGAAGAGAGTCCTCCTGGTGGAGGACGATGAGATAAATCTGCAAATGACAAGGGAAATCCTCGAAAGCCTCGGCTTTGACGCGGATACCGCCGACTGCGGCGCGGCTGCCGTGCAAATGGCAGGGACCGGCGGGTATGACGCCGTCCTGATGGATATAAGGATGCCGGTGATGGACGGCTACGAGGCCTCAAGAAGGATAAGAAAAATCGACGGACTGAATGACCTTCCCATCATCGCCCTGTCTGCGGACGCGGTAGAGGGCGTGGCTCAGCGGGCGAGGGAGGCGGGCATGAACGGCTATCTAACAAAGCCGCTGAATCCGGCCAGGCTGGTGGAAATACTGAAGGACTTCATACCGGCTGGAGAGGACGGGACACATGTGGGAGATGCAGCGGAAACGGTTCCTGCGAGACCGGGGCTTGTTGATTATAAAGCGGGTATAGCCAGGATGGCGGGGCAGGAGGAAGAATATAAAAAAATATTGCGGAAATTCATTCAAAATCATGGGGATGATGCGCAAGAACTCCGATCCCTTATGGACGGCGCCGATCATGAAGCTGCAAAAAGACTTGCCCATACTGTTAAGGTAATTGCCGGCAATATCGGAGCCGACTCGCTGAAAATTTCTGCGGGTGTGCTGGAAAAGGCCATTGCGACTGGGGACGCCGACGGAATCGAAGAGGGATACAAAGAGTTTGAAGATATCCTCGGAAGGGTCTGCAGGGAGGCTGCGGCATTCTCAGAAGACGCTCCTGAGGAAAACAGGGGAGAGGGCGCGCCGGAAGGGGAGAATACGGATATTATACTGCTGGAGCTGTTCAGGTCTCTGAGGGAGGGCGACTCAGAGGCCGGAAACATATTCAGGTCGTGCACGAGCCGCATTAAGGCGATGGACAACGGCAGCGTGCATTTGCAGTACATAGAGGAGAAAATACGCAGCTATGATTTTGATGAAGCGGCGGATTATTTATACGGGATCGTTGAGGGAGCAGGCGTCTATACCGGAAAAGAGGTGGGTTGAATGTACAGGGTTCTGATTGTGGATGACGACAGGGCTGTGCTGTATATGCTGAAGCGCTTCGGCAGATGGGCAGAGTACGGATTCGAAATAGCGGATGAGGCGAGCGACGGAAGGGAAGCCGTCAGAAAGCTGGCGGGAAAACAGATCGACCTGGCGATCACGGACATAAAAATGCCCGGGATGGACGGAATAGAGTTTCTTCAGGAGCTGAAGCGGATAAAAAGGGAGATCTGCGTCGTCTTCCTCAGCACCCACAGCGATTTCGATTATGCCAAGCAGGGAATACGCCTCGGGGTATTCGACTATATGACAAAGCCGGTGGATGAGACCGTGCTGGCGGAGGTGCTGGAAAGGGTCAGGGCCTATCTCGATGAAAAAAACCGTCGGAGCGTGAAAATCGAAGAGGACAGAAGGCTTATGGAAGAAAGCCTGCACTTATATTACCCCAAGGACAGCGAAAGAAAGCTTGTGTCCATGCTCGTGGCAGGGAACGACGACCTGCCTGAGGAGGCCGTGAGGATAATGCGCGCTATTGCGCATGCCGCGGAAAACGACGCCTTCAAAACGGGGGCCGTGCTTGAGAGGATTCTTGCAAAGCTGTATGAAAGCATTTGCGCCGTTTATCCCTGGCTGGGCAAAATCGAGCTTTCGGAAGCAAGGGACAATAAAAAGGCCGCAGGCTCCGTAGAGGAGCTGGGAGTGCATTTTATTGACGGCGTCCGGAGCATACTTGCCGCCGTGAAAAAGTACGAGCTTCATCAGAGCGACAGCATCGTCAGGAAAACCTGCGAGTATGTGCTTAGCCATGCGGAAGAGGATATAAAGCTAGAGGACATTGCGCGGGAGGTGCATGTAAGAAGCGATTATATCGGAAAGCTGTTCAGGAAAAAGACAGGCTGCAAGCTCAACGACTATATCACAAAGATTAAAATGGAGCATGCCAAGAACCTCATCATGACCGGCAGCTATAAAAATTATGAGATAAGCGACAGGCTCGGCTACAGCAGCCCCGACTATTTCTGCCGTTTATTCAAAAGCTATACCGGCTGCACACCCAGCGAATTTAAGAACCAGAGGCCGGACGTTATGCAGGTTTGAAGACGCGTGGCTGCATGGGGGCGCAAAAATATGCTGTGAACGGATACCTGCGAAAAACCGCGCAAGCCATTCGGAGGCTGGCACATGGCCTGCCGCGGCACTTTGGCAATGCTCGCGCAATTCGAGACGAGAATCCCTGATGCAGCCTGGCACACAAAACATTGCATTATTTTATGGTAATAATGCTTTTTTTTTATGTTCCGCGTTTCTCTGTTTAAGTGTAACATAGAATCAATCAATAGATGATCGGTTCCAGGATACGAACCGGTCGAAGGTAGCCACGGCGCTATAAAGAATGGGCATTCTCCGGTGAATGCACATTGCTTATAGCGCCTTTTGTTTTTAAAGCGCAGCATCATTAAAAATTCATGGCCGTGAAAAGATGTGATGAGATCAAACTAAAATTTAGTAGTGAAGGGTGGTTAACTATGAAAAGAACAATATTCGGAGACATGAAGAAAAGAGCCGCAGGAATACTCTCCATGACGCTTGCCGCCGCTATGCTGTTTGCAGGCTGCGGCGCGCAGGGAACATCAGGAGCGCAGGAGCAGGCTCCGGCGTCAGGCGGCGCTCAGGCATCGGCCCCGGCTGCGGGCGACACGATAAAGGTAGGCATTCTGCATTCCCTGAGCGGGACGATGGCAATAAGCGAGGTGTCGGTAAAGGACGCCGAAATGATGGCAATCGAAGAGATCAACGCCGCCGGAGGAGTCCTCGGCAAAAAGCTGGAGCCGGTCATTGAGGACGGCGCCTCGGATTGGCCCAAATTCGCGGAGAAAGCCAAGAAGCTGCTGCAAAGCGATAAGGTGGCCGCTGTCTTCGGCTGCTGGACTTCGGCAAGCCGCAAGGCCGTATTGCCCGTATTCGAGGAAAACAAGGGGCTGCTCTGGTATCCGGTGCAGTATGAAGGCATGGAGTCCTCCCCGAACATTTTCTATACGGGAGCCGCTCCGAACCAGCAGATAGTGCCGGCCGTCCAATGGCTGCTCGAAAACAAGGGCAAGAAATTCTTCCTCCTCGGCTCGGATTATGTTTTCCCGAGGACAGCGAATAAAATCATAAAGGCCCAGCTTGCCGCCATGGGCGGAGAGCTGACCGCAGAAGAGTACACCCCTCTCGGGCACACGGATTACAGCACGATCATCAATAAAATAAAGACAGCCAAGCCCGACATCGTTTTCAACACGCTGAACGGAGACAGCAACGTCGCCTTCTTCAAGCAGCTGAAGGACGCGGGAATCACCTCGGCGGACCTCACCACCTGCTCGGTGAGCGTAGCAGAGGAGGAAGTACGCGGTATAGGCGCGGAGAATATGGCAGGGCATCTGGTGTCCTGGAATTATTACCAGACGACGGACACTCCTGAAAACAGCGAATTTGTCAAGAAGTATAAAGCGAAATACGGAGAAAACCGTGTCACGGACGACCCGATAGAGGCTGCTTACATAGCCGTATACCTGTGGGCGGAAGCGGTCAAAAAGGCGGGCTCCACCGAAGTGGACAAGGTCAGGGAAGCGGCAAAAGGCATAGAATTCAAAGCGCCCGAGGGCACTGTGAAAATAGAGGGCGAGAACCAGCACATATGGAAGCCCGTGAGGATAGGCGAAGTACAGGCCGACGGGTTGATCAAGGAAATATGGAGTACCGGCGAATCAGTAAGGCCCGACCCGTATCTGAAGACATACGACTGGGCCAAGGGACTGAGCAACTGATAAGGAGGTCTTATCCGTGCGGGACGCGTATCCGCCGCCCGCACGGATAACGACCGCCGGAGCGGGAGGCAAGATGAACACCTATTTACTGCAATTTTTCAACGGCATAAGCGTCAGCTCCATCCTTCTGCTCGCGGCATTGGGACTGGCGATAACCTTTGGCCTGATGAAGATCATTAATATGGCTCATGGAGAGCTTATCATGATCGGCGCCTATGTGACCTACATGGTGCAGAACTTTTTTTTATCGTATGTTGGAAAGGACCTGTTCGGCCTTTACTTTGCCGCCGCGATCCCCGTAGCTTTCATCGTAACGGCGCTGGTCGGCTGCCTGCTCGAGGCCACAGTCATCAAACGGCTCTACGGAAGGCCGCTTGACAGCCTGTTGGCCACCTGGGGCGTCAGCCTGGTCCTGCAGCAGGCGGCAAGGAGCATATTCGGAGCTCCGAACGTGGACGTCAAAAGCCCCGGCTGGCTGGAGGGAGGGCTTGTAGTGGCAAAAGACCTTCAGCTGCCGTACAAGAGGCTGTTCATCATCCTGCTTGTCGCCGTCTGCATATCGGGAGTGTACCTTTTCCTCTATAAAACCCGCAGAGGTCGCAGGATACGCGCGGTAATGCAGAACAGGAATATGGCGCAAAGCCTGGGAATCAATACGAGAAGGGTGGACGCCGTAACCTTTGCGCTGGGCTCCGGCCTTGCAGGCATAGCGGGCTGCGCTCTCACACTGATCGGCTCTATCGGGCCGACGCTGGGGACCAACTATATCGTAGATACCTTTATGGCCGTCGTCCTCGGCGGAGTGGGCAAGATCATGGGTACATTTGCAGGGGCGAGCGCCATAGGCATCGGAAATACTACCTTTGAGTTTTTCACCAATGCCTCGCTGGGGAAGGTGCTTGTATTCCTGACGGTAATAATTTTTCTCCAATGGAAGCCGCAGGGCTTTTTCACTATTAACAGCCGGGCCCTGGACGAATGACGGGAGATGATACTGACGGATGAGGATAAATGATAATTTGAGGAAGGCCCTATCGGGAAAAAACGGCTTTATATTGGCCGTATTCATACTACTGTGCATTGCTCCGCTGGTTTTGTCCGATTTCAGGACGAACCTGCTCGGAAAATTTGTCGCCTATGCGGTGCTCGCATTGGGCATCGACCTGATCTGGGGCTACACCGGGATACTGAGCCTCGGGCACGGCGTGTTTTTCGGCCTGGGGGCGTACTGCACGGCAATGTACCTCAAGCTGGAGGCCAGCGGCGGAAAGCTGCCCGATTTCATGTCGTGGAGCGGGCAGGAGACGATGCCGTGGTTCTGGAAGCCGTTTGAAGCGGCCCCCTTCGCCCTGCTGATGTCGATTTTGCTGCCCATGGCGCTGGCCCTCGTCATCGGGTACCTGACCTTCTTAAACAGGATTCGCGGCGTATATTTCTGCATACTGACCCAGGCCCTTTCGATTATATTTGTCGTGCTGTTTGTCGGACAGCAGGCGTAC
>JAEZJL010000166.1 GCA_023415815.1 Bacillota bacterium
TTTCCGCACACTGTGGGCCAGCTTCCTGCACCGTACGTATTCCATGAGCGATTGGTTTGTGACGGACTTGAAGATGTGGTGCAAATGGTATTTTGACAGGCCTGCGTTTTCGGACAGCACATCCAGCACGATTTTTTCATGTGCATGCTCCTCGATAAAATCGACAACATAAGCTATGCGCTCCATATTGTTATCAAAGGCCATTTGCGACACCTCCTCAGCGGAACTGAGCAAGAAATGCTCATTTTATGACTACTTCTATATTATACGATTAAAATAAGGAAAAGGAAATGGAGGAATAAAAAGTGAACGGGCAAGGAATCAAAAGAACGGATAAGGGCGGACCGGCCGGACGGGATATTCGTATAACCGCAATAGCGGCGGCCCTGCTGCTGGCAGTTTTGATATCCGGGTGCAATGCGGGTCCGGCTGCGTCAAAGGATGTTACAACAGCAGCCGCACAGACTGAGCAGACCGGGGACGCCGCGGATACCGGCACACCGGCGGAGAGTACAGGCTCCGCGGGAGCCGCCGCAGAGCCTGAAGATACGGCAGAGCCTGCCAAAGTGCGTATTGTGGACGAGACTGTCACTGCGGAATCTCTTAGGAGCAATATGCTTGAAGAAGGGATTGAACAGCGGATAAAGGTCGTTCTCCCGCCGTCCTACGATACCGATACGGAAAAAAGATATCCGGTCGTGTACTTTTTGCACGGCTTTCAGGAGAGCATCGGCTTATTTGGCAGCATAACGGAGTCCCTGACCAAGCAAATGCAGAGCGAGGGCGTCAAGGAATTTATTATTGTCGAGCCGAACGGGAGGAACACGCTGGGCGGAGCCTTTTATGCGAATTCTCCGGTGACGGGCAATTGGGAGGATTATATCGTTAAGGACATTATCGGTTATATCGACGGTAAATACAGGACAATACCGGATGCGGCGCAAAGAGGGCTTGCCGGCTTCTCCATGGGCGGCTTCGGCGCGCTGAACCTGGGCCTGAAGCACCCGGACGTATTTTCTTCGCTGATGATATTATCCCCCGGCGCGTTTGATCAAAACGGCCTGAAGAATGCCATGCCCACCTGGGACGCATCATTCTTGAATGCATATGGCGCCGCCTTTTCACCTAATGTAAAAGGCGAGTACCCGTATGCGAACATCCCCAAATTTGATAATACAAAAGAGGATAATAAAATTGTCGCGGACTGGGAAAACGGGTTTGGGAACCTGAAAGGCAAAATAGAGGCTTACCAGGCCATGAACAAGCCGCTTAAGGCTATTTACATTTCATACGGCAGCCTGGACTCCTATTCGTGGATTCCCGAGGGAAGCGCTTATTTTTCCCAGCTGCTCACGGAAGCGGGCATCCGGAATGAAAATAAGGTTTTTAACGGCGGACATGAAATCGCGTCGGAAGTCTTAAGGAGCGCATTTGTAAAGTTCTTTTCGGAAAATTTGAAATAACATGTTACGGCTTTCGGAGGTCCGCGGGAGCAAGGGCAAAATTCGACGCCCGGCTTCCGCGGTTTTTATTTCCGCCCCTCGCATTTTGCCCGCATGCCGGCATAACCATTGTCAGAGGATCGGCAGTCCTTTTGCGTGTCGCCCGGTGTCCGTATTGCTTGACTTTTACGGCGCCGTTCAGTAAAATTAATGCTATGCCGCGTTTATAAATGTTCATACATGACGCCAGGAAACAAACGCAATCAGCGCTCAATGGGGGAGACATAGCATGGACCGCCGCCGGTTTTTCGATTCTGTGAGCATCATCCGCTCCTTCGGGACGCTTAAGGGAAATACGCGCGTATCGGTAATTTTTGAGCCCCTGTGGGGCATCCCCTTCGTCCTTTTCAATTTCTACCTGAGCCTGTATATGAAAGAACTCGGAATAACGGACAGGGAAATCGGCTATCTCATTTCACTCGGCTTTATTACAGGCACGGTTTTCTCGCTGTTCAGCGGTGTAATCACCGACAGGCTCGGACGGAAGAAGACGACCGTCATATTTGACTTTATCAGCTGGCCCCTCGCCATGGTTTTATATCTGGTGTCGAACAGCTTCTGGATGTTTGCGCTTGCCACCTTTGTAAACAGCATACTCAGGATCGTATCGGTCTCATGGAACCTAATGGTAGTGGAGGACGCGGACAACCAGCAGCGGATAGCCGCCTTCAACCTGCTTAACATAATAAATATCTCTACCGGCATAATCATCCCCGTTGCGGGCATTTTTGTAAATGCCTACGGCGTCGTTACGGCGGAGAGGATATTCCTGAGCTTTGCCGCCGTCAGCATGTCGATAATGGTATTCGGCAGGAACTACTATTATAAGGAAACAGACGTAGGCAGGCGGCTGCTCGAAGAACACAGGCGGAATCCTGTTAAAAACAGCATTAAGACAATACTTCCCTTTAAAGCGGCGGCGGTCTTTTCCAAGAGCCCCGCTGCCGTAATGGTCATATGCGTCTTTATACTGTTTAACATCTACATGCCCATCGGCACGCTGAACAGCCTGTACTTCGCGCCTTACATGACGGAGGTGCTGCTCCTCGGCAAGCCCGTGATATCGATACTCGGCGGAGTATATTCGGCAGTGATGTTTATCATCTTCATATTCGTAGTACCGGTGATAAGCAGGCGGAACAATGTGGCCCTGATGATAATAGGGCTTATCATACAGGCGGTATCGCTGCTTCTTCTCGTCGTTATACCTTCGGGAAGCCTTGTGCTGGCGGTTCTTTGCATAGTGTTATATGCCGTTGGCTTCGGCATATTCAGACCATATATCGACAGCCTGCTTGCCAAAGTGACCGAGGGCAACCACAGGGCGGGCATCTATTCCATTGTAAATACGCTTACCTGTGTGGTCACCGCTCTGATAGGATTTGTTTCGGGAAGCATGTACCTTCTGAACCCGAGGCTGATATACATCGTGTCAATAGCAATACTGGCCGCCTGCGCAGTGATCCTTACCCTATATCTGAGGAAATATGGCGCCCAAAAGCCTGCCGACTCCGGGACAGCGGAAGCATGACAGTTTTTACTCTTATAGTTAAAAAATAAATATTTGACTTTTTCACTTGACTTTTTTTCCTTCCCCCGTTAGAATATACTTTGTCGGTCAAAAACCGGCGTTTTAGACGGCCCATTGGTCAAGTGGTTAAGACACCGCCCTTTCACGGCGATAACAGGGGTTCGAGTCCCCTATGGGTCACCATTTTCCTGTTTTGGCCCGGTAGTTCAGTTGGTTAGAACGCTAGCCTGTCACGCTAGAGGTCGAGGGTTCGAGCCCCTTCCGGGTCGCCATTTACGTCTGCTTTATGCAGACGTAATACGCTGGCGTAGCTCAGCAGGTAGAGCAGCTGACTTGTAATCAGCAGGTCGGGGGTTCGATTCCGTCCGCCAGCTCCAAAAAGAAAACCGTCCACCCTCAAGGGTGGGCGGTTTTCTTTTTGCAAAACGTCAAGGGACGGAATCGAACCCGGGAGGGCGCGAGCGTGAAGAAAAATGCACGGCTTTGACTTTATTGAAATTTGTATAGATAATTATGCTTCGACGTACATTATTTTCGCCATTTAAAAAATAATAATAAAATAAAAGTATTTAGGAGCGAAAATGTTTCATGTTGTCGTAGCTTTTTTATCGGTGCTGGCATGCCTGAAATGGGGCGATTGGAGAAACTGGCGCCTATATTATCCGACCATACTGTATTTCTTTTTCGTGGAGCTTGCATATAATGTACTCACAAACGAAAAACCTCTCTGGCTCTATAATAGCTCCGCCTTGAATCATACCCTTACCGAACTGCTGACCAGCCTTGTAATATTTCCCTGCACCATACTGATATATCTGCCTCTGGTTTCCCGAAAATTTATATCGCAGCTTTTATATACGCTTCTTGGCATTTTCATATATTCCGTAGTCGAATACCTGTCATACCTTATGGGGTATTTCTCCTACCTGAACGGCTGGAATATATTTTTCTCGATACTCTTCAATTGTGTTATGTTCCCCATATTGTGCATTCACCATAAAAAGCCGTTGATCGGGGTCCTTACGACAGCTGCGGGGGCTGCCCTGATGATCTGGTATTTTAAAATACCGGTCATGCAACTGCGTTAAGCCTTGAGCCGTTTTTCCTTGATCGAATAGAGCTTGATCACTGCTGCTTTAGTGCCTATTCCTATGGCGATATAGATCGGAAAGCCGTAATAGTATCTCCATGTAATCGGCTGATAAACCCCTATCAGCGCAACCAGCGGCTCAAATACAAAGCAGAAGACCAGCGCCATCACAACTGTGGCGATTATAAATTTCTTCCAGGGGGTAAAATACTGATATATCAAGGAGTATATCATCGGCAGGCTTGCCAGGTCGATTGCCGATATCGGCGGAAACAGCGGAATTATATCGACAGGGTAATCCCACAGGCACAGCTCCTCACCCAATTCGTCCAGTACCAGGGAAATTATGCCTATCAACAGGGTATACAGGATGATTTCATTACAGCGGGACTTATCAACCTTTTTCCACCAGATAAATGCAGATACCATAAAAAATATGAGCAGGAACCACCATCTGAAGCGGAACACGTCGTTTTGCACCCACTCGTTTACGCGGGTTAAGCTTAAATCCCATTGAACTTTTACAGCGGAAAGCATATCTTGGGCTAACGATTGCATAGGCTATCTCCTTAATTGCTTTTTGACGCCGGTTTCTGATTCCTTGCGGTAATGGAATTTATTTTGCTTATCAACGCCCTGACGGATATTGCCGTCGCCAGGTATAACGGATAGCTGTAATAGTATTTCCATTTAAGCAGCTGATAAAATTCACCCCAGGCAAGAAGCGGCTCAATGATGAAGCATATTATTGCCGTTGATATCAAGGCAGCCGTTAAAAAGCTCTTCCAGGTCTTAAAATATTGATATACGAGGGAATATATCAGGGGCAGGCTTATCAGGTTTACCGACGATAACGGCGGGAATATCGGAAGGATATCGACGGGGTAATCCCATAAGGTCAATTCCTCCCCGTACTCGACTATCGCCATGACGAAAATGGTCGTCAACGCCGCGTAAAGTACGACTTCAGGCAGCAGCGATTTGTCAGCCAGCTTCCACCATGCATATGCAAAAACTGCCAGCATGACAAGCAAAAGCCACCATCTGATTCTTAAAACATCCTCATTAAGCCATTCCTCGACGTGCATGGATGTCAATTTCTGTTGTATACCGATGTCGGCAGGGATGCCGGTCACTGTTAATAACATAACGTACCTTCTTGCAATAAATGATAAGTATATTATTTAAAAGCGGGGTAGTTTTATACATAGATTATAATGGGGAAAGTATTTTGAAATGAAGCGGAAACAATAACAATTGACAATAAAATCGGGGCTAATCCTGCCGGTCCTGCTTTTTCGGCAGCACATTGACAAACATATCGACGCCGTTGCGGTTGGTCAGCTTCAGCTCCGTGTTGTAAAGGTTGTAGCCGGGGTTCTGCTCAAGGATGTCCAGGATCTCCACCAGCTTGATAATGAACTCCCTCGTGTTTACCGGGCGGCCCGCGCCCTTCTCCTTGCCGAGGGTCAGCAGGGTCCAGTTCCTTGCGGCCTCGCCGCTGATTTTCAATTCCCAGCCGTAGGCTGTCTGATGTATCAGGATGATACGGTTCGTCAGGTTCTGAAGATCATCGTTGGTGAGCTTCTCCAGCCGCATTACCGTCTGCCTCATGTCTGTCATCCCTGTATTGGCCTTCGGACCGGCTTCTCCGAGCCTCTGTTCCAGCGCCTGATAGGTCTTTATCCCTTTTTCGGGGTCCTCGAATATGGCCGTTGTGCCCGCAAATACGAAGAAGCAGCCGCCGAAGCCGTTTTCACCGCAGGAATCCACGATATAGCGGAGGTTCTCATAGCAGCCCTTTCGGATATCCGAGCGCAGGCTCATGACCAGCTCGAGCTCGTCGACAAAGACTGCAAGGCCGCTATAGCCGATCAGTCTGAGCAGGTGGATGAAAGCCCTCAGGGAATCCATGGAGGTGCTTTTGTCGATATCGCCCTTGACGTCAAACCTGGCCTTGACGGCGGCCGGAAGGTTTTTCTCGCCCTTTATCCACGAAGCGGCGGCGTCCGACAGCTCGACGTCCTGTGCTATCCTGGCCCTTATATATGTAAGAAATGCCCTTGAGAAGGCGCTGTTGTAGCTGTTGAGTGAAGAGACCGCATCCCTTATTTCCCTCGAAGCAGCTTCTCTGGACGGATTGCCTTTGAGCCTTTCGATCCACAGATTGAAGAGCTCCTCAAAGCCCGAACCGTTTTCCGAAGCGCTTTCAGTGCCGAGCTGATGCATGATGCTGTAATAGAATACGTCCGTATTGTTCAGATGGGCGCTTCTGCTTATCTGGACTCTTGATACCGCGAAATTGCTTTTCTGAGCGAGCTGACGGACCTTGCCGAGCATGAAGGATTTCCCCGAGCCGTATTCGCCGGAGAGGAATTTTACGCAGCTTCCGCCTTCCTCCACCAGGTCGAGGCACCGCTTGAACTCCTTCAGCATCCTTTCCCTTCCCACGCATATGAGGTCAAGGTCGGCATCCGGGATCACCCCGGTTTTCAATGCATTTATGATACGCCTTGCTTCCGCCTCCACAGTCTGCAAACCGGCACCTCCCTATAGTCGCTCTATGTCTATTATATTGGCTGGGAGGGCATAATTCAACAGGAAAGGCGGACATTCGTCATATAAAAGGGAAAATAAGTCGTAAAAGCTGGGGCGGAATATCCCATTTTAAAATACTTGACAAACAGGCGGAGCGTATTGTAATATATAACATGCGCCGGTCACCGGAGCGGCAATTCAATAACTTATATGGAGGGGTTCCCGAGCGGCCAAAGGGGGCAGACTGTAAATCTGTTGTCAGTGACTTCGGTGGTCCGAATCCACCCCCCTCCACCAAACCTGAAGGCCCTTGAAAATCAAGGGCTTTCAGTGTTTTATGCAATAGTATTCTTCCCGATCCTGCCAAATATCTGTAGCACTTGAATAAGAAATCTACACGGCACTCACCTGGACATCAAATGCTGCGGTCTTTGTAACACTGCCCTCGGTGTAGCTTACGGTTACGCTTATCGTGCCTGTGGTATCCAGCGTGCTGCCACCGGCGGGCGTGGCCGTATATCCTGTTACAGCAGCGTTTGTACCGTCGCTGTAGGTGGCGGTTACAACCAGGCCGCTTAAATCAAGCGCTTCGCCTGCATTATAAGCTGTCTTTGCGGGCAGGCTGGTTACAGCGATAGATTCAAGAGCCACCGGCTTGTCTTCAAACTCGGCAGTGATGGTGACATCCTCGGCGGGCATGATAAAGGTGGTGCCTGTAATATCAACGTCGTTGTACTTTAATGTGCCGGCTTTCAGCTGCTTGCCGGCGTCAGGCGTTATGGTCAAAGTGATAAGCGTGCCGGGACGGGCTCTTTCCGGGCTGGCAGTGATTGTGCCGCCGACAAGCGGGCCGATCGTTACATTATAAGCCGGCATTGATAAATTATAAATAAGCTTGCAGATCTCGGCGCGGGTTACGGGTTCGGCGGGCTTAAAATCTTGTCCGTCATATAAACCTTCCAGTACCTCCGCGTTTATGCAGGAGGACACGCCGTCGCGCGCCCAGCTGGATATTGAAGCAAAGTCGGCGTATTGCTTATAAGCGTCCTGGTTATCGACGCCGAGGGTATAAGTGGTCATTGTAAGCAGCGCAAGCTGCTCGCGCGTAACAAAATCATTCGGTGAAAATTTAGTTGCGCTCGTACCGTTTAAAATTCCCAGACTGTGCAGCAC
>JAEZJL010000189.1 GCA_023415815.1 Bacillota bacterium
CTTTCGCATCCATAGCAGATAATAGCGTTTGCACGGAGCAGATTATCTTTTTCCTGGTCTCAGCGGTTTGCAGCCGTCTATTTGAAGCGGTCATTGTATTCCTGAACGCTGTATCGGGTTTAAAACCGGATACAGCGGCAACCTCCTTTCCTCTTTATCCGTCAACCATTTATGTTAATATATGGCGATATTGCTAGGTTTATAGCAATTTTACCACATTATTGTTAGACAATGCAACTCCTATAGGTTAAAATAAAAATGGTGAACATGTTCACTAAAATTGTCAAAAAATGTTTGGTAAACTAAGGAGGAGCAGATGCAAGAAAAATTCAAATCACTATTTGCGCCGATAAAAATCGGCAAACTGGAGATTAACAACAGATTTTTCATGGCTCCTATGGGGCCGACCGCGGAATGCGACGAACACGGCGCTTATACGGAAAAGTCCACAGAGTACTACGTTCAGAGAGCCAGAGGAGGAACCGGATTAATTATTACCGGGGCAAATTGGGTCGATAATGACGTAGAGCCTCATGCACCCTGTATTTTCCCCAGCCCAACCACGCTGCCAAACCATTATGAAAAAGAGGGAAAGGAACTGACCGACAGGGTGCATGCTTTCGGCAGTAAGATTTTTTGTCAGCTGACGGCAGGGCTTGGAAGATCGGCCATCCCCGGATATGTGGCGCCCGACCGTTTGGTTGCCCCGAGCAGGATACATAATCGCTGGGTCCCTGAGCTCACCTGCCGCGAATTAAAAACAGAGGAGATTGAGCACATCGTCGACAAATTTGGCAAAGCTGCCGCCATAGCTAAAAAGGCAGGCTTCGACGGCGTTGAAATTCACGCGCTGCACGAAGGGTATCTGCTGGATTGCTTTGCAATGAGCTTATTTAACCAGCGTACCGACAAATACGGCGGAGATTTAAAAGGAAGATTGACTTTTGCAGTTGAAATTGTTCAGAAAATCAAGCAGGTATGCGGAGCTGATTTTCCGGTTATCCTGCGTTTTTCCATAAAGAGCTACATAAAGAATTTTCGCCAGGGAGCGGTTCCGGGAGAGAAATTCGAAGAAATGGGACGTGACATTGAGGAATCGCTGGAAGCGGCAAAAATTTTGCAGGATGCCGGATACGACGCGTTTAATGCGGATGCCGGCAGTTACGATTCCTGGTACTGGTCACACCCGCCGATGTACTTTGGAAAAGGTCTGTACCTCCCATTGGCAAGACGTCTGAAGGAAACGGCAAAGGTGCCTGTCATTGTTGCGGGACGCATGGATGACATTGAAAAGTCTGTTCAGGCGCTGAATGAGGGAGTCGTCGATATGATAGGCCTTGGCCGTCCGTTACTGGCGGATCCGGAATTCGTGGATAAATTAAGAGCAAATAAAAGTGAAATGATACGGCCCTGTCTCGGATGCCACGACGGGTGCTGCGGCCGCGTGCTGGAGGGCGGCGTAGGAAGCTGCGCCGTTAACCCCGAATGCGGGCGTGAGGTTGCGGTCGGCATAATCAAGGCCGATGAGAAAAAGAAAGTGGTTATTGCCGGCGGCGGGCCCGGAGGTATGGAGGCCGCCAGAGTATCGGCGCTCAGAGGGCACGGCGTCATCCTGCTTGAAGCCGGGGATCGTCTGGGAGGCTCTCTTGTGGCCGGAGGTGTACCGGATTTTAAAGAGGACGACAGAAGATTGGTCGAATGGTATGAGAAGCAGCTGAATATGCTCGGAGTGGATATCCGAATGAATACGAAAGCGACCAAAGAAATGATCGCCGATCTGAAGCCGGATACGATATTTATTTCTACAGGCTCCACTCCGATTGTTCCTCCGGCTGAAGGAATTGAAAAAGCCGTTCTTGCCCGGGATATCCTTCTTGGAAAAGAGGAGGCAGGGGATAATGTAGCCGTTATAGGCGGGGGGCTTGTTGGCGCGGAGCTGGCCCTGCATCTCGCAAAACAGGGGAAGAAGGTCACAATTATAGAGGCGCTGCCGGATATCTTGTCTTCAGGAATAGTCCCGCCGCCGATGAACGTGTGGATGTTAAGGGATTTGCTGGCGTTTAACAAAGTGGATATCAAGGCAGGCAGCCGCCTGACAGCTGTTACGGAAAAGGGGGCGATTGTCACAAATGCCAAAGGTGACGAAACCGTTGAATGCGATCAGGTAATAATTGCAGTCGGCTATAAAGCGGACAAATCCCTGTATGAAGAAATGAAATATGACTACGATCATATCTATAACATCGGAGATTCCAGACAGGTAAGAAACATCCGCGGAGCTGTCTGGGACGCTTATGAAATAGCGCGCGGTCTATAACCGGAGCGCTGTATAAGCTGCTGCCGGGATAGACAGCATGTTCCGGAGCAACAACAGGGCCGGCATGGCAGGAGATTGCCTATGCCGGCTTTTGGCGCTATAATGATATAAAATGTACCTGTTTCTGTTACCCGGGCGCTTTTTAATGGGGTTTACATATGAAATTTTTTCAAAAGAGCACATTTCATAAACTAATGGTTATTTTTATTGTTGCTGCAGCAGGATCTTTATTATTAATGAATGAAAATCCGGGCAAGCCTGCGGACGGAACTGCTATTGCACCCGTTAACGGCGCATTGGATCTATCAACCTGGAAGCCTGAAGATAACGGCTTATTAGACCTTAGCGGCGAATGGAATTTTTACTGGAACAGGCTTTTATCCTTTAACGAGATTGAAAATGCAGGCCCCGGTCTGGTCATATCCGTCCCCTCCGTATGGAACAGCTATACTGTGGAGAATAAAAAGCTTCCCGGATTCGGATACGGCACGTATGTTCTGAACGTCAGAAACTTCAACGCGGATACTCCGGTCGCGCTTCGCTTTGCAAATGCGGGGACGGCATACAGGCTTTACGTCAACGAGAAACTGATTGCCTCAAACGGCACGGTGAGCGCTGACAGGCAGAGGCACAAGGCGGGCTACGGGCTGAAGAAATTACAGTTCCGGCCGCCAGGCAGGCACTTTACGATCCTTCTCCAGATATCCAATTATGAGTACTCCAAGGGCGGTATGTGGTATCCCCTTTACATCGGGACCCCGCAGGCTGTCCAGGAGCTCAATGAAGCCATAATATACAGGGACCTGTTTCTGCTCGGGGCTTTTTTGATCATGGCATTGTATTATCTGACCATTTATCTCATGAGAAGGGATTACAAGGGGAGCCTGTATTTTGTGCTCCTGTGCCTTATCGCGATTGTCAGGACGCTGATAACCGGGGAATATATGGTCTATAAAATATTTCCCTTTGTCGGGTTCAAAGGGACCGTAATGCTTGATTTTCTGTCTCTGTACTGGTTCCCGGCGGTCTATGTGCAATTGTGCCGTAATCTGATATCCCGGAAAGCATCTGCTAAATTTATTAAAATTCTGATAGGCTTCGGATGCGTTATGACAGCGGTAACCTTCACAACCCCGGTCTTCATTTTTGCTAGCTCATTCTACTTAAACGCCGGAATCATAGTCGCTGTCGTAATATATGTCATTATTTCCGCCGTACGAAGCTTCGGAGACCAGCCTGCGGACGCCTCCGTCATCCTTTTGGGCAGCTTTGCCATGATATTGGGGGTGATTCACGATACGCTGTACAACAATAACCTGATAGAAAGCCGTTTTGGCGAAATATCGGCAAGCTGCTTTTTAATACTTATTTCTTTATCGGCATTCCTGCTGGCCAAAAGGTATTCGAAGGACTTTAAGTATTCGGAGTTTTTGTCTGACAAGCTGTCGAAGCTGGATAAGCTGAAGGATGAATTCCTCGCCAATACCTCCCATGAGCTGAGGACGCCGCTGAATGCCATCATCAACATAGCGGACGGCCTTTTAAGCGGGGCGGAGGGAACGATAAACGAAAAACAGGGAGAGAGCCTGAAGCTGATCGCGTCAAGCGGAAGGAGCCTTTCGGGCCTGGTCAACGATATTCTGGATTTCTCCAAAATGAAGCACGGAGACATTAAGCTGAATATCACTGAGGTCGATTTAAAGGATTCGGCGGAAAGGGTCCTGGCGGTTTTCAAATATCTGAAGCTCTCCGAAACGGTGGATATCTTGAATACCATTCCTGATGATTTGCCAAATGCATATGGAGACAGGGACAGGGTCAATCAGATATTCTCAAATCTGATCGGAAACGCGGCAAAATATACAGCCGAAGGGTATATCAAAATATCGGCCGATTCGGATGCCGAATTTGTCTATGTGTCCGTAGAAGACACCGGAATCGGAATCCCCGGGGACAGGCAGGAGGATATTTTTAAATCCTTTGAGCAGGTCGAATCCTCTGAGACGGCAGCGCATGAGGGCATAGGTCTGGGACTATCCATTACGAGAAAGCTTGTCGAGCTTCACGGCGGCAGGATCTATGTGAATTCTGCGCCGGGGAAAGGCTCAACGTTTACTTTCTCACTGCCGGTTTGCAAAAGCACGCAAAAAAACGAAAAAAAGACAGTGGAAGCCAACAATCCGACAGGCCCGGAGCTGGCTGCCAATGTGCCTCCGAACGGGCAGGACAAAGACAGGGCAAGCATTCTTGCAGTGGATGACAATCACGCCAACCTGAGGGCTGTCTCCATGATACTGGAAAAGCAAGGCTATACTGTATTGACTGCGTACAGTGCCACAGCTGCTCTGGAAGCAATAAGAAATGACGGCAATATAAATCTTGTCGTTACGGATGTCATGATGCCGAAAATTTCCGGACTGGAGCTGTGCAGGGAGATCAGAAGGCTCAAATCATTATTTGAGCTTCCGGTCCTGATGCTGACGGCAAGGACCTTAACCAATGATATTACGGCCGGTTTTGAAGCCGGAGCCAACGATTACCTGAGCAAGCCGTTTGAAGCGGACGAGCTTATCGCGAGAGTCCGGACCCTCATGGAAATGAAGGAATCCGTTGACAAGGCTCTCCGGGCGGAGCTGAAATTTCTGCAATCCCAGATACGTCCGCATTTTATCCATAACGCGCTGAACACGGTGGTATCCATATCGCGCAGGGATGCCGGCCAGGCCAGAAGGCTGCTGGTGGAATTCAGCAATTATTTAAGGTACTGCTTCGATTATGAGAATCTGGAAGAGCTTGTGCCCCTTGAAAGAGAGCTGGAATTTGTCCGTTCTTATGTCAGCATAGAACGTGCGCGCTTCGGCGAAAGACTGAAAATGGAGTATGACGTTGATGAATTATTATTGAGGATACCGCCGCTTATTCTTCAGCCGCTGGTCGAAAACGCCGTTATACATGGGCTTCGCACCAAGCCTGAAGGCGGGAGCATCCTTGTTTATGTTAAAAAAGGCGATCACAAAATAACGCTCGGCGTAAAGGACACCGGCATAGGAATACCCGAAGCGCTTTTGGCAGAATTGAAAGGCGGCCGGCGAAATACGCGGGGCGTTGGATTTGCCAACATCAATCAGCGGCTGAGCAAGCTGTACGGTGCATCCTTGCAGATTGAAAGCATTGAAGGGAAGGAAACGGATGTTTTTATGGAAATTCCGATGACGGGAGGCGCGTCAGATGCTTAGAACCTATATAATAG
>JAEZJL010000232.1 GCA_023415815.1 Bacillota bacterium
CGTTGCAGATATCCCCCCCGGAAATGCTGGCAGCCTCTGAAAAAACGGGCGCGGGATCTCCCGGATAGACCGGCAGCCCCGGTCCGAATTCAAGCGTCGCGTCATAATATATTCTGCTCATAGCATACCCCTCCCCTGCCAAACGCAGGTAACATAAAGTAAACAGTCCTTTGCAGAACTGTCCCCGAACAGCTTCAGCGTCATAAGGGAGCAGTTCCAATATAGCATTTTGCAGAACTGTCCCTAAACAGCAGAAGGAGACAGTTCTCGGTACAGTCCCTTGTGCAGGTTGTCAGTCCAGCTTCAGCGTTAAAAGGGGACAGTTCTCGGCACAGTCCTTTGCGCGGGATATCAAGTCCAGCTTTAGCGTCAAAAGGGAACATACCTCGGCACGGTTCTTTGTGCAAGGTGTCAAGTCAAGCTTTAGCGTCAAAAGGAGACAAACCTCGACGCACAGTCCTTTATGCAAGGTGTCAAGTCCAGCTTTAGCGTCAAAAGTGGACATGCCTCGACGCACAGTCCTTTATGCAAGGTGTCAACTTCAGCTTTAGCGTCAAAAGGGGACATACCTCGGCGCACAGTCCCTCTGTGCAAGGTGTCAACTCCAGCTTTAGCGTCAAAAGGGGACAGTTCTCGGCACAGTTCTTTGCAGAACTGTCCCCTCTCATTATAAACATAATTTGATTTTTAAGCCATAATTATTTAAAATAGGCATAGGAGGGGAAAGAATGAAGCCGCTTCGATTGCTGCACAATGCAAAATCAAACAAGACACCACGCGTGAGCAGGCTCTATCTTAAGCTTCGCTCCAAATTCACCGTTTCATTCTTCCTGCTTGTCATGCTTCCCTTCCTTGCCTTCACGGCCTGCGCGTATTTTTATTCCAGGGCTGCACTTGAAAGGAACACCTATGAAATGACCCTTATCAACCTGAGTCAGGAGAAAAACTCCATCTCAGGCTATCTTACGAGCCTTGAAAGCTCGGTATCCTCTCTCTCCGGTTATATGCCGCTCGTAGAGCTGCTCGGGAGCGGCGCCCCCAATACGATCGCGGATACAGGCGCTGGCATTCTCAAAAGGTCGGCCGGAGTCTGCCTGACAGACAGCCAGCTGGGAGATCTGTTGTCCGCTTACATTATACGCGATAATGAAATAATTTCGGCATACAGCAAAAACAACAACTATGCGGTCATGAGCAAGCCTTCGTCCCAGCCCTGGTATTCCGGGGCCCTGGACGAGCCCTCCGCGGTGTATGTTCTTGGCGCCGCTCAGAGGTTTTACGATGCCGGTGTGAGCACGGCCGTATTTTCGGTGGCAAAGGCCATAGAAGGCGCGGAGTCCGGTTCAAAACCCGCCGTGCTGCTGCTGGATTTCGATTACGGCATCCTTTCGGACGTCATGGAGCCCGGCAATGCTCCGGAAACCGGCGAAGAAAGGCTGATAACAGACAGCCGCGGCAGCGTCGTTTACAGTAAGGACCCCGGCATATTGACAATTTCTCCGGCCGATGACCTTCTGCTTGAAGCTGATAAGGACAGGGGCTTCAAAAGGACCGTCTACAAGGGTGAAAACGTCTATATGACATACGCCAGATTTCCGGAGCTTCCGTGGACCTTTATAAGCCTCCTGCCGGTAAGATCGGTGACGGAGGGGCTGCTGCCGTCGTCCGGCTTTGCGATACCGGCCTGTATCACAGCGGCGGTGATAATTTTACTGATTTATCTGTTTGTTTCGTTAAAGCTCCTTGACCCCATCAACGAGCTGACAGCGGTCATATCGGACTATGAAAAGGGTAATTTTTCCGGAATACCGGGCCAAATGGGACTTGCGGCCGGTCAGGCTGCGCCCGGCGGCATGGGAGGCGCCTCCGAAATAGATTACCTCATCAACAAGGTAAACAATATAAAGCTGAAGCAGAAAGAAGCCGAGCTCAACTCCCTGCAGAACCAGATAAACCCCCATTTTCTTTACAACACTCTGGAATCGATAAGGGGAGCTGCGCTTTATCACGGAATACACGAAATAGCGGCAATGTCGAAGGCGCTGTCCCTGCTGTTCAGGTACAGCATAAGCGACAGGGTGCTGGTCTCAATTAAGGAAGAGATTCAGCACCTCGACAATTACATGTCCATACAGAACTTCCGCTACGAAAACAAATTCGACCTTGTCTACAGCATCCCGCCCGAGCTGTACAGCTACAAAATACTCAAGCTGGTACTTCAGCCGCTGATAGAAAACTCCATAAAGCACGGCCTTGAAATGAAGCTCGGCAAGGGGCTGATAAAGCTGGAAATCCTGAGCCTGGACAGCACTATCAAGATCCAGATTTCCGACGACGGACTGGGAATCCTTCCAAAAAAGGTGGAGGAGCTCAACAGGACTCTTTCAAGAAACGAATATCTCGCAGGAAACGAAGGCGACCGTGCGGGTACGGGTATAGGAGTAAGGAATGTCAATTCGCGCATAAAGCTGTATTTCGGGGAGCAGTACGGACTTAAATTCAGGGACGCCATGATAGGCACCACGGTTGAAATCACTCTGCCTGCGGTAAAGGACGATTGAGGGGGACTGTAACATGAAGCTAATGATTGCCGACGACGAGAAATGGGTAAGGACCACCATCAAAGCGCTCATTCCCTTTGATAAGCTGGATATGACGCTGGTTTGCGAGGCGTCGAACGGAATAGAGGCCCTTGAGCTCTGCCGGCAGCACAGGCCCGACATACTGCTCACGGATATAATGATGCCCGGGCTCACCGGCCTTGACCTTATAAAGGAGCTGCGAAGCTGTTCACCGGACATAAGGATTGCCATAATAAGCGGCTACAGCGATTTCGATTATGCGAGGGCCGCAATGAAATACGGGATCACCGACTATTTGCTGAAGCCGGTTGACGAAGTCGAGCTGCTGCAGGTAATCGAGCGTTTCAAAACGGAAATAGGCAGGGAAGCCGCGCAGAACAGGGAAAAGGAGCAGGAAAAGGAGCAGTACAAACTGGCTCTCCCCGTGATGCTTGAGGCCTTCCTCAATCAAACCATTGCGAGCAATACCATGACAGCCGACCAGATAAGGTGCGAGCTTTCGAAATACGGCATAAGCTTTACCCGTCAATACTTCAGCGTAGCCATATTTTCGCCGGACGACAGGGACAGCCTGGAGGACAGGAATAAGGCGGAATATTTCAGGCGGATAGTGAAGAGGGTGATGAAGAGATACCTGGGAGCGGTAACCTTCCCGCTCGCGGGCGGCAGTCCCGGGACGGCCTCCGTCATCAACCACGATACTTCCGGCAGCGAAGCCGTGTCCCAGGCTTTCAGGCTCTGCTCCCTCATATTCGCGAGAAGGCTTGGCATTACCGTCTCCGCAGGCCTGAGCTCGCCTGTCCGCCAGCTCGGGATGCTCCAGCAGCTCGGCCGGCAGTCCTCAAAAGCTCTGGAAAAAAGATTCTGGATCGGTCCTGGCAGGCTGCACCGCTTCACCCCGAGCGGCTTCAGCGAGGAATTCCCCCTGCAGCTGACGGAGGAGGCGCTGAACAAGATAACCCTGAACATGAAGCTCTCCAACATTCAGACAGCCCTGTCGTATGTAGACGGGATATGCGCGGAGCTCAACCGGTACGGGGACATCGAGCCCGCGCTTGTAAGGGAATTTTTCTGGCAGCTCGTGCAGTCCATGATAAATTTGCTTAACATACAGCTGCCCTTTATACGCCATGAAACCCTTGTGACCGGGGAACAGCCCTATGAGAGGATAAAGCGCACGTTATTCATGGATCAGCTTGCGGATGTTACAAGGGATATCATGCAGAGGATATTCGATTTTTTCCATGACAAGAACCCCATCAACAACACCAACCTGGTTGAAAACGCCAAAAAGGTCATAGAGAGCAACTATGCAGGCGACATAAGCCTTGAGCAGGTGGCCCGCCACGTCCACCTGAGTCCGGCATACCTCAGTGAGCTTTTCAAAAAGGAAACCGGCATGAGCTTTATAGATTACAAGACCATCGTCCGGATTGAGAACGCCAAAAGGCTTATCGGCTCAATGCCCCTGAATATATATGACATAAGCGCCAGGGTCGGCTATTCCGACCCCAAGTACTTCAGCAAGCTCTTCAAGAAGATTACCGGGAAGACTGTTTTTGAATACAAAAAAGAAATGAAGCGATAAGGAACGGCATATATCGGCAGCAAGCCGGGAGGCATACGGATATGGAAAAACGGGGCGAAGTTACGGGGAACATAACCATCGAGGTGGTAAGAGACGGAAATATAGAGCAGTGCAGGGATTTGTGCAACGAACTGATGGCGTTTCAAAAATCCAAGGCCGTTATGGAGCCGGAGAGATTTGACACCATGAGCTTTGACACGCGTATGAAAAAAAGCTATGAAATTTCGCTGGAAAGCCAGGTCCTTGTTGTCAAAGACAGCGGTATTCCCGTCGGCTATAGCTTTTCCACCATTGAAGACACGCAGAAGAGCAGGAGCTCGGGCCAGTACACCGGCTTATACCCGGAGTGGGACAGCTTCCCGCAAAAAATCGGCTGCCTGAGCAACCTGTATTTCAGGGAGAAGTATCGCGGTATGGGGCTTGGCTCTAGGCTTTTTGAAATGTCCATGGAGTGGCTTGAGGGTTTTCCGGATGTTGATCTGATCCTCATCTATGTGTCAAACGGTAACGACGACGCGCTCAGCTTTTATCTGAACCGCGGCTTTACCTTCAGCCATGATGTATACGGCGGCTTTATAAAGGCTGTTTATAAGTTCAAAAAAAGAGGCTAGAGGCTATATGATGTGGAGCATAATCGCTTTATTTATTGCGGCTGTAACAGTTTTTCTATATTTGAGAGGCAATAGAAAAAGGAAGCAGGGGATGACACCTGAGTTTAAAATCATCCTTGCCATATGGCTATGCATTATTATTTCAATGATATTTATAATGAAAAAAGGTTAGAAATCATCTGCAATAAAAACTCTTCTTCGCCGCTGTCCGGACAGGGCGGCTGTGGGCAGCCGCCCCCAAACACAATCTCAGCGCTTTTTTACCGAGCATACAAGCGGAGCTTTATGTAACCATGTATCCGAGGCGGTCTGTTCAAGTATGAAATCCACCAGGTCGGCACGGTCGATTTGCATACTTTGCAGCTTATTTTCGTACGCCGCTACATTATTTTTAGGCGATCCATTCGAAACCCTCGGGGGCCTGACGATTATCCAGTCAAG
>JAEZJL010000308.1 GCA_023415815.1 Bacillota bacterium
AAAGGATCGGGATGAATCTGAAAATGGTAAAACCGATAAAGCTGGGCAAAAGAAAGCACCAGCCCGAAATATTCCTTTTTCGCTGGTTTCTCCGGATTGTCATTTCATTCAATAATAATGTCTGGGAATTATTTTGTACAGCCATACAGGGAACACCCCCCTTACCAGATTTGCATTTATTTTTCCGACCGCGGGAGGAAGGCCCTCCTGCGGTCGGATTCAGCCTCAGCCGTCAGGCATGATTCGCGGGATCTATTTGGCGGCCTTGGCTATAAGGGCGTCGCCCTGTGTTTTTAAGGTTTTCAGCGCTTGCTCGGGCGTCTGCTCATTCAGGAAGACCTTGAGGATCTCCTGCTTGGTGAGGTCGATCAATTCGTTCTTGGCAGACGTAATCGTTGTAAAGGTCCAATCCGGAACAAGGGTCTGACCCGGATACTGGAATGCGCGGCGCACCTCGTCGGTATTGAAGGTGGGGCACGAATAGACCTTCTGGTCGACTATTTCCGCGATTTTGGGGTCGGTGATCGGAGCCGGAGGCTGCATGGACTTTTCAGCCGCAGCCACGTCGGGCCTGTCGACGCAATAGAATTTCATGAACTCAAAGGCCTCGTCCTTATGCTTGCTCGCTTTTACAAGGGACAGGTCCGAAAACTGAAGGTGGGATTTCTGCGGGTCGCTTGCGTTGACCCTGGGCATCGCCACGCAGCCAACCTCGAAATCGTGGGCGTTTTCAGGCAGCTTGCCCCAATTCGCCACACAGAAGGTGGGGACGATATCCATTGCAAAGCCGCCTTTGTAGAAATACGACGTCCTGTTCACCTGGGAATCGAGACCCAGCTCGGCCATTTCGGACTGAGGCTTTAAGGATTTGTCCTTTTCCTGCATATCATAGAAGAATTTCAGGCTTTCCAGCATGCGCGGGTCGTCGAAGTTGGTTTCCTTATCATTCTTGTACATGGCGTTCGGCCCGATCTGGTATAAGGCCAGCTGGTACCACAGCTCATTGCTCAGGGCGCAGTGTCCGTATACCCTGTCGGCGCCCTCGCCGCTGGCGACCGCCTTTGCCTTGTCGCGGAAATCGTTCCAGGTCCAGCCCTCCTTCGGATACTCTACGCCCATCTTGTCGAATATAGCCTTGTTGTATGTAACGGCATAGGATTTGTATGCGTAGGGCATCGACCAGAGCTTATCATTAATGGTCACGATCTCTTCAATAGCGGGACCAAAGGTTTCGGTATAATTAATGCCGGCTTTTTCAAGATAGCTGTCCAGCGGTTCATATAAGTCGTTGTTTACCCGGAGCAGAAGATGGTCTGGCGACCACTGCGACGTTACGTCCATCTGTTCGCCGGCCATCAGCATGGTGTTCAGCTTCATCATGGCGTCGGGCGAATCCGGGATGGGCCTGTAATCCAGGTATATTTTGTCCTGCATTTCATTAAAGGTCTTTTGCATTTTTTCCATTTCAGCCGGAGGAGTCCAATGATAGAATACGATGTGCGTCCTGCCGTCGGCGCTTGCGGAACCGGAGTCGCTTGCGGCCGGAGCGGCGCTTGCTGCGGAGGATGCGCTGCCGTCGTTCGGAGCGGCGGATTGGCCACAACCCGCAGATACCGCGACAAGCATTACAAGTGCTAAGAACAATGCGAATACTTTTTTTGTCATTTTAACCCTCCTAATGATTTAAAATTGTATTTTTTGGTTTGTGTATCGATAAAAGCAGCAAAAAAGCGATAAACAAGTAAACCCCCTCTACCCAGGCGCCTCCTCCCCGGGGGACCTCTTCAGTTTTCCGCTCTGCTGCTGATATTCTCTGTCGAATTTTGTGATTAAATTTTAATTATTGAAATTTAATTTTATAATAAAATAATAACACCTTGCTCATTGATTGTCAATAACTCCGCATAAAATTAAAAATGCATTTTAGTATATGAAATTTAATTGACAATTATAATGTATGTTGATAAACTAATTGTATAAAATCAAATCTGATTTCAATAATTAAAATTAGGGGGCGTGCAAAAAAATATGAAAGCAGCTGAAGCTATCGTCAAGATCATGGAAAAGGAGGGAATAACAAACGCCTTTGGTATCCCGGGAGCCGGAATCAACCCCGTCTACAAATATATGGAGCACTCAAATATCAAGCATCTCACAATGCGCCATGAGGAGGCCTGCGTACACGCTGCCGACGGGTACTACCGCGCTTCGCACAAAATAGCCCTGGCGATCTGCACCTCCGGGCCGGGCGCGACAAACTTCGTAACAGGAATGTACACGGCGAATATAGACTCCATACCGCTCCTTGCCATCACAGGACAGGCAAACTCCTGGCAGCTGAACATGGACCCGTTCCAGTGCGTCAACATCGCGGAGATATGCAAAACCGTGGCAAAAAAGACCTGGTGCGTCACCGATGCCTCAAAGCTTGTGGAAACCCTGCGCGAGGCCTTCATGCTGATGCGCTGCGGCAAGCCCGGCCCGGTGCTTGTGGACCTTCCGCTGGATATCCAGATGGCCGACCTCGGCGATTTCGATATCGATAAATACCAGCCCATGGGCTACGAAGTCCCCGGCCCGTCCGGGGAGGAAATCGCAGAGGCCGCAGACATGCTTGAGCAGGCAAAGGCCCCTGTGATCATCATGGGCGGCGGAGTCATCCTTTCGGGTGCACAGGAAGAGCTTGTGAAGCTGGCCGAAACTCTCGGAATACCCGTGATTACCACCTATATGGCTAAGGGCGGCATCCCGCTTGAGCATCCGCTGAACGCGGGACACGCCGGAATACAGGTGGGCCAGCCCATAGGCAACAGGATATTTCTCGAATCGGATCTGGTGCTCGGCATAGGCTGCCGTTTTGTTGACAGACACACCGGCGACCTTAAAACCTACCGTGAAGGCAGAAAATTCATACATATCGATATCGAGCCCAGGCAGATCGGAAAGGTGTTCCCTCCCGATCTGGGCATCGTCTCCGACGCAAAGCTGGCAGTAAACGCGCTTCAGAAGGAAGCGGAAAAGCGTGGGCTCAAGCCGGCCGATCCCGGGCGCGCTGCGGCCGTAGCGTCGCTGCGCAGCCAGCTGGAGCGCAAAACGGATTATGATTGCGTACCGATCAAGCCTCACCGCGTGTTTGCCGAGATAAACCGCGCCTTTGATTCCGAGACCCTGTTTACGACGGGCTGCGGCAATACGCAGATATGGTCCGGCCAGCTCCAGAAGATCGACAGGCCGATGCGCTACCTTCCGTCGGGCGGCGCAGGCACGCTCGGCTTCGAGATACCGGGGGCCATCGGCGCCAAGGC
>JAEZJL010000247.1 GCA_023415815.1 Bacillota bacterium
GAGGCCATCGCCGACAAGGCGCTTTCAAGGAACACGGGCGCGAGGGGCCTCAGAGCCATTATTGAAGAGATACTGCTCGACGTCATGTACGACATCCCCTCGGGCAACAATGTGGAGAAGTGTATCATAACCAGGGATACCGTCGAGGTCAAGGCCCAGCCTCAGCTGGTCATCAACGAGAACAGGAAATCCCTGAAGAAGTCCTCAAGCAAAAAATCCAGGGTAAAAAAGGAATCAGCCTCATAAAGTTTAGATAAAGCTTCACAATAAAGACTGTCCGGCATCCAAACCGGGCAGTTTTTTAATAGAAAAGTATTGACCAATGCGGTCAAAACTGCTACAATAATTTTGACCGGGGCGGTCAAAAAATGTTTTCAAGGAGGCGCTATCATCTTTTCGAAATTTCATGATATAAAACCGGAAAAACAAGAGAGAATTATAAATGCAGCGCTCAGGGAGTTTTCGGAAAAGGGGTTCGACAAGGCTTCCACAAATGAAATCGTCAAAACCGCGGGGATTTCCAAGGGACTGCTGTTCCACTACTTCCACAATAAGAAGGAGCTTTTTCTCTACCTCTACAATTATTCGCTGGATGTGGTTACAAGGGATTTTTACGAAAAGGTGGACTTCAGCGAAAGAGATATGTTCAGAAGATTCAGGCATATGTCTTTGCTGAAGCTGGAGCTGATCAGTAAGTTCCCGGAAATGCTGGATTTCGTGCTGACCGCATACCTTGACAATTCGGCCGAGATTAAGAACGAGCTCAGCGCGAATAACGCGGACCGTCTAAAAAGCATCTACGCAAGGATATTTCAGGACATCGATACAAGCTGCTTTAAAAAGGGCGTCGATGTTAAAAGGGCAATTGAAATTTTCATGTGGACGCTGGAGGGCTATTCGCAGCGGATGCAGAGGGAGCTGAAAATCAGGCATTACGCCGATATGGATACGGATGAGATGCTGCGGGAACTGGACGTGTATATCGATTTGTTGAAGGAATGCTTTTATCAGGGATAGGGGACACACCTCTCCCGCCGACGGACTGGACGTCGAGGAATGTCCCCTTCTGACGCTAAAGCTACCTGGACACACCTCTCCCGCCGACGGACTGAGCGTCGAGGAATGTCCCCTTTTGACGCTAAAGCTGCCTGGACACACCTCTCCCGCCGACGGACTAGACGTCGAGGAATGTCCCCTTCTGACGCTAAAGCTGCCTGGACACACCTCTCCCGACGACGGGCTGAGCGTCGAGGAATGTCCCATTCTGACACTGAAGCAATTTGGACCTACTTGGATTAGGAGGATGGTATAAATGAATGTTATAGAAATTAAGAATTTTACGAAATATTACGGCAAGGCAAGAGGGATCAAGGATGTCAGCTTTAATGTGGAGGAGGGCGAGATTTTCGGGTTTATCGGTCCGAACGGGGCGGGTAAGTCCACCACCATCCGGACCCTGCTGGCGCTGATCTATCCAAGCAGCGGAAGCGCTTCGATATTCGGCAGGGACTGTATAAAATCCGCTCCCGAGATCGCCAGGGATGTGGGCTATCTGCCGTCCGAGGTGTTTTATTACGACAAGATGAGGGTCATCGACCTTTTGAAGTATTCGGCCAGCTTCTACAAAAAGGATTGCGGCAAAAGGATAAAAGAGCTGGCTGAGATCATGGACCTGGACCTTAAAAAGAGAATCGACGACCTGTCCTTCGGAAACAAAAAGAAGGTCGGCATCGTCCAGGGACTTCTCCACGAGCCGAAGCTGATCATACTGGACGAGCCGACCAGCGGTCTCGACCCGCTCATGCAGCAGAAGTTCTTTGATTTGCTGCTTGAGGAGAACAAAAAGGGAGCGACCATTCTGCTGTCCTCACATATCCTGAACGAGGTGCAGAGGCTCTGCGGCAGGGTGGCGATCATCAAGGAGGGCCGGATAATAAAGCTGGAGAAGATCAGCACCCTGAAGGAGGACAACTACAAAAGGTTCAAGATCGAGATGGGATCGAAGCCCGCCAGGGAGCTGTTCAATATCGGGGGAGTCAAGGACGTCGACGTAAAAGGGAATACCATCAGCTTTCTTTTCAAGGGCAATATCAACAGCATTATGAAAAAGCTTGCGGAGATAGAGATAAGCAATGTGTGGATCGACGAACCCGACCTGGAGGAAATTTTCCTGCACTATTACGAAAAGGAGGACTGAGGGCTATGAATATATTTCTCCATGAACTCAAAGCCTGCCGGAAATCGATCGCCGTCTGGTCCTGCTCGATGGCTGCGCTTGCAATCATGTATGTATTCATTTATAAAGGCCTTGGAAGCGACATAGAGGACTTCAAGGTCTTTGTAAGCAACCTGCCGGATGTGATGAAAAAGGCCTTCAGCATCTATCTCGACAGTATTTCCACGCTTGTCGGCTTCTACTCCTTCATATTTTCATTCGTCCTGCTGTGCGGGGCCATCCAGGCGATGAATATCGGGACCTCTATCGTTTCAAAAGAGGTAAGCGACAAAACGGCGGACTTTCTTCTGACAAAGCCCGTGAGCAGGAAGGAGGTCCTGGCGTCCAAGACCCTGGCGGCAGCGGCTTCCCTGCTTATAACGAATATAATATATCTGGGGCTGACGATTCCTGTTGCGGCGGTTGTGACCGGCGGCTTTGACGTGAAACTGTACCTGCTGCTCTCGGCCACGCTGTTCTTCGTCCAGCTGATGTTTGCCGCTCTGGGTATAATTATCTCAGCGATCGCGGGTAAAATCAAATCGGTGCTATCCGTATCCCTGAGCACGGTGTTCGGACTATATATCCTCGGTACGCTTGGGGAGGTAGTAGGTGAAAATACGGTGAGGTATATTTCGCCTTTCAGGTATTTCGACGCGTATTACATCATCAACAACCGCGCATATGAGGCATCCTTTGTCATTGCAGGCATTATCTTTGTCGCCGCCGCTATTGCGGCAAGCTTTGTGATATATGTCAAAAAGGACATTCATGCAGTTTAGGGGTAAGGGGGCGCAGCCTCCGGGCCGCAGCGGAACCGGCTCAAGGCGGAAACGTGATTCGTACACAAAAGCGGCGGCGAACGCCCCACTGCAGGGAATACCCCTTCCGGAAAGGAGAACATTATGAACATTTTTATAAGAGAATTAAGGGCGCATCGGAAATCGCTCATTATCTGGAGCATTGCAATACTGCTCATGATTCTTTCCTCCATGGCCAAGTACTCGTCCTATGCCGAATCGGGACAGTCCATGAACGAGCTTCTGTCCAATATCCCGCGACCGCTGAGAGCCGCGCTGGGTATGGGAAACCTGGACCTGACGGATATCGGCGGCTTCTACGGCATGTTCTATCTGTATTTGGGGCTCATGGCGGCTATCCACGCTTCCATGCTCGGCGCGGGCATCATTTCAAAGGAGGAGCGGGATAAAACGGCGGAATTCCTGATGACCAGACCTGTTTCCAGGGAAAGGATCATAACGTCCAAGCTGCTGGCGGGGCTCATCAATATAGCGGTGTTCAATAT